>JAAWEC010000018.1 GCA_022794095.1 Clostridia bacterium | reverse complement strand
TCTTTTCCTAAGTTTTCTGCTAAATATCTAACACTTGCTTCTAATGCTGCTTTTGCAACTCCCATAACATTGTAACTGTCAATTACTTTTGTAGAACCATGATATGTTAATGTAACTAAACTTGCATTTTCATTTAACATATCCAATTCTTTTGCTTGTCTTGCAGCTAAAACAAAAGAATAACTACTTACATCACAAGCATGAGAAAAACCATCTTTACTTGTAAAAATAAAATCTTGATGTAAATCTTCTGTATTTGCATGTGCAATTGCATGAACTATTCCATCTATTTTTCCATTTTCTTCTTTGATTTTTGAAAATGTTTCTTTAACAATTTCATCTTCTGAAGCTCCATTTAAAACATAAGCCTTACTTCCTTCAAATTCTGATATTAATTCTTCTATTTTATCTTTATTTTCTTCGCCCATATATGTAAAAATAAGCTTTGCTCCATTTTCATAAGCTGATTTTGCAATTCCAAATGCAATACTCCATTTGTTTCTAATTCCCATAATTAAAATTTTCTTTCCCTCTAATAACATATCTTCCCTCTTTCTCCATTAATTTTGGCTTAATGGTGCCATTGCTTTTTACTTGTTCATATGCAAAGTTTCCTTAGCAGTTCTTAAACAAATTGTGCAAATTAATCTATTTTTCTATATTCTCCCATATTTCTAAACTTTTGATAACGTTCTTCTACTATTTCTTCAGGTGTTTTACTCTTCATTTCATCAATTATTTTAGTTATTTCCCTTTTTAGGCTTTTAGATACTTTTTTAAAGCTTTCTTCTTCATCGCCAGTAGGTTCTTTAATAATTTTATCAATTATTTTTAAATCATATAAATCCTTTGCAGTAAGCTTCATCTTTTCTGCTGCCTCTTTAGTTCTTGAAGCATCTTTCCATAAAATACTAGCATACCCCTCAGGTGACAAAATTGAATAAATTGCATTTTCTAACATAAGCACCTTATTTCCAACACCTAATGCTAAAGCTCCACCACTTGACCCCTCGCCAATTACAATTGCAATTACTGGCACTTTTATTTTACTTAACACTAACATAGACTTTGCAATAGCCTCTCCGTTGACCTCTTTCCTCTGCTCCAATTCCTGGATATGCTCCTTTTGTATCAATAAAAGTAATAACTGGTCTTTTAAACTTGTCAGCTTGTTCCATAAATCTAATACCTTTTCTATATGCTTCTGGATTTGGCATTCCAAAATTTCTTTCTATATTTTCTTTTGTAGTTCTTCCCTTTTGTTCTGCAATTATAGTATAATTTTGATTTCCGATTTTACCCAAACCACATACAATAGAAGCATCATCTCTAAAATTCCTATCACCATGCAATTCTATAAAATCATCAAAAATCTCTTCTATATAATCAAGTGAAGTCTTCCTCTTTGGATTTCTTGCTATCTCAACCTTTTCCCAAGCACTTAGCATCTTTTTCATCTCCTCCTTGTCGTATTGGGGACGTTTCTTTTGCGACATTTTCTTAAACAAATTAAAGTGTACTAAAAGAAACGTCCCCAATATGACATCTAATTCACATGATACTTAATTAGTTTGTATAATGTGTTTTTTAATTCTTTTCTTTCTACTATTTTATCAATAAAACCATGTTCTAACAAAAATTCTGCTGTTTGGAATCCCTCTGGCAGTTCTTCTCCAATTGTTTGTTTTATTACCCTTTGACCTGCAAACCCTATCATGGCTCCTGGTTCTGCAAGTATTATGTCTGCAATACTTGCAAATGATGCTGTAACTCCACCATATGTTGGGTCTGTTAAGACTGATATGTACAGTAAACCTGCGTCATTTAATTTAGAGATTGCTGCTGTTGTTTTTGCCATTTGCATAAGTGATATTATTCCCTCTTGCATTCTAGCGCCACCTGATACACTGAAAATAATTAATGGTAGCTTTTTCTCTATTGCTTTTTCTATTGCATATGTGATTTTTTCTCCTACTACAACTCCCATGCTTCCCATTAAAAATCCACTGTCCATGACACAAATTACAACTTCTTCTCCATTTATTTTTCCTGTTCCACAACTTACTGCTTCTTTAATTCCAGTTTTTTCTCTTAAACCTTTTATTTTCTTTGGATAATCTTCTAATCCTAATGGATTTGTTGTATCAATTTCTAAGTCAAACCTTTTGTATGTATCTTTATCTATTATACTTTCTAGCCTTTTGTTAATGTGCATACGAAAATATGCACCACAATTTGGGCAGATACTTTCGTTTTCTCTTACTGTTTCTTTATATAATATTTCTTTACATTTGTCACATTTTAGCCATTTTCCAACTTGAATATCTACTTGATTTTGCATTTTTTTAGCTGTTGGCTCTCTCTTTTTTATTTTATCTACAATCATAATTTCTGTTTTCCTTTCCTACTTAGATGATTTTGAGAACAGATGGAAAAATCATCTTTTGTTCACTGTGTCTCCAAAATCATTTCTACAAAAGATGTGTCAAAATTTCCTCTTATGAAGTCTGGATTTTTAATAATTTTAAATAAGAAGTCAATGTTTGTATCTACTCCCTCTATTACAGTTTCTTCTAATGCTCTTTTCATTTTGCTTATAGCTTCATTTCTAGTGTCTCCATGTGTAATAATTTTTGCTATCATAGAATCATATGAAGCTGGAATTGTATATCCCTCATAAATTGCAGTATCTATTCTTATACCATTTCCACCTGGTAAGTTTAGCCCTGTAATTGTTCCAGGACATGGCATAAAGTTTTTACTTGGATTTTCTGCATTTATTCTACATTCTATACTATGACCTCTAAATTCGATGTTTTTTTGTTTTAGTTTAAGTGGTTCTCCTGCTGCTATTTTGATTTGTTCTTTTACTATGTCTATTCCTGTTCTTGCTTCTGTTATTGGGTGTTCTACTTGAATTCTTGTATTCATTCCCATAAAATAAAAATTTTTATTATTATCTACTAAAAATTCAATTGTACCACAGCTTGTGTATCCTGCAACTTTTGCAGCTTTAATTGCTGCTTCACCCATTTTGTTTCTTAATTTGTCATCTATTGCAGTTGATGGTGTTTCTTCTATTATTTTTTGATTTTTACGTTGTATTGAACAGTCTCTTTCTCCTAGATGTACAATGTTTCCATGTTCATCTGCTAATATTTGTATTTCTACATGTCTTGGATTTTTAATAAACTTTTCTATATATATTTCATCATCTTTAAATGATATTTTTGCTTCTTGTTTTACAATGTTGTAGTTGGTTTCTAGTTCTTCTTTGGAATTTACTATACGAATTCCTTTACCACCACCACCAGCAGCAGCTTTTAAGATGACTGGATACCCTATTTTTTCTGCAATTTTTTTTGCGTCATTTAGTCCTTTTATACTACCGTTCTGAACCTGGAATTACTGGCACTCCTGCTGATTTCATTAGCTCCTTTGCATTTGATTTATTTCCCATTAATTCGATTACTTTATAAGATGGTCCTATAAATTTGATGTTTGATTCTTCACAAATTTTTGCAAATTGGCTGTTTTCTGAAAGGAATCCGAAATCCTGGATGGATACTGTCTGCTCCTGTTATGTTTGCAGCTTCTATAATGTTTTTTAAATTCAAATAGCTTTTTCCACTATTAGCAGGTCCAATGCAAACTGCTTCATCTGCTAAACGAGTGTGCATTGCATCTTTGTCCACTTCTGAATAAACTGCTACGGTTTTTATATTCATTTCTCTACATGCTCTTATTATACGAACTGCTATTTCTCCTCTATTTGCTATTAAAATTTTATTCATCACTTTTTCCTTTCTTGAGACAAAAGGGACAGGTCTAAAATGTCTCATTTTTTACTTTTATATATTATCCAAATTTGATGAGACATTTTAGACCTGTCCCTTTTGTCTCATTTTTAGTTTAAACTACTGCAAAGGTTAATTCTCCTTTTGCAACTATTTTTTCGTCAACTGTTGCTATTGCTTCTCCTACTCCTATTGGTCCTTTTTGTTTGATTATTTTTACTTCTAGTTTTAGTTTGTCTCCTGGAACTACCATTTTTTTGAATTTCATTTTGTCTATTCCACCAAATAGTGCATTTTTTCCTTTGTTTTCTTCTAGGCTTAGTATTGCTATTGCTCCTGTTTGTGCTAGGCTTTCTGTTATTAGTACTCCTGGCATTATTGGATTTCCTGGAAAGTGCCCTTTGAAATACCATTCTTCTTCATTTACGTATTTGTAGGCTGTTGCACTTTCTCCTGCTTTATACTGCTCTACTTCGTCTATCATTAAAAATGGCTCTCTTTGAGGTATTATTTCTTTGATTTGTTCTTTGTTTAACATTGTTTTCACTTCTTTCTTTATTTAATTTTTGACATTATGTATAGTTTTGTATTATAATTAAATTGCACAATAAATATTTTTGCAAAAAGGAGGTACCTATTTATGGGCAGACGTAAAAAGAAAAAACTTGTGCGGTATTTAAAATTATGTTGCAATTCTAATACAAATTCTGATGTGTCAATATCGGTTCCTGATTATTATTCAGAACGTGTTATTAATATGGCATTTGAGGAATTGTATAAAAAGCAACCCAAGCAAGTAGTACTTGCAACACACGGCTACAAACTCTGTTTGTTTTAGGCCTCTCCAGGTCGGTGATATATCAATGTTTATCACCGATCTATTTTTATTTTTTGACATTATGTATAGTTTTGTGATATAATTAAGGTGTAGCAAAAAATTGTTTTCATTACAGGAGGTAGCATATGAACATTATTGATACGGAAAAATTTAATCTGGTTAAGCAAAATATTGAAGACAGATTTGAGCTTTGTATGTATTTAAGCCATACGAATCTTACTGAAGACAGAATAATGTTTCCAGACCATTTCTCTGAGTACCTGATAAGGGAAATTTTGCATCAGGTTCTTCCCGGTAACATAATAATATCTCAAGTTGTCAATTTACCCATGCCCTTATCTCAGACACTAGTAATATTTTCAGACATTCATGAAGAGGATAATTAACATCAAAACCCTCCAGGAGACCAGCAAGCACTATCGCTGGCCTCCCCTTTTTATGTTATAGGAAAAATCTCAGATTTTCCCATAACATAAAACATTCTACACAAATTTTATTTTATCACAAACAAAGGCTTTCCATATTCCACTGCTTCTTCATCTTTAACCAAAATCTCTTTTACCTCTCCGTCAAACTCTGACTCTATCTCATTCATAAGCTTCATAGCCTCAATAATGCAAAGAACATCTCCTTTTTTAACCCTTTGGCCAACTTCCACATAAGGTTTACTTGTAGGTGATGGTTTCAAATAAAAAGTACCAACCATAGGAGATTTCACAACATCACCATCTGGTGCTTTTGGCAAATTATCCTCATTTATATTTAAGCTCTCCACTTTATTTTCTTGTAAATTAGAATAACTTGTATCTACCACTTTTTCCACTGTTTTTACAATTTGTTGTTCTTCCTTTTTCATACTGATTTTAGTCCCATCTGGAAAATCAATATCAATTGATGTCAATTTAGAATTCCCCATATCTTCCATAAGTTGTTTAATTTTTTCATATTCCATTTTTTTCATCCTTTCTATTTAACATTTATTTGACTAAACATATTTCTTTATAATAATACTTGCATTGTGTCCACCAAACCCAAGAGAATTAGACATAACAACATTTAGATTACTACTTCTTACTTCATTTGGAACAATATCTAAATCGCATTCTTCATCTTTTACTTGATAATTAATTGTTGGTGGTACAATTTGGTCCCCAATTGCCTTTGTACAAATAATTGCTTCAACTCCACCTGCTGCACCTAGTAAATGTCCAATATTTCCTTTTGTTGAGCTTACCATAACTGATTTGCTTGCTTCTCCTAAAGCTGTTTTTATTGCCATTGTTTCATAAGAATCATTTAGATGTGTTGATGTTCCATGTGCATTGATATAATCTATTTCTTCAGGCTTTATATTTGCATCTTTTATTGCCCTTTGCATTGCTCTTGCTCCGACCTTCTCCACCTGGTGCTGGAGATGTAATATGATAAGCATCAGATGTTGCACCATATCCTACAACTTCTGCATATATCTTAGCATTCCTTTTTATTGCATGTTCTAAATCCTCTAAAACTAAAATTCCTGCTCCCTCTCCCATTACAAAGCCACTTCTTTCTTTATCAAAAGGAATACTTGCTCTATTTTTATCTTCGGTATTGCTTAATGCTTTCATATTTTCAAAACCTGCAATACCTATCTCGCAAATTGAAGCTTCTGCACCACCTGCTAAAATCACATCTTCATAACCACATTTAATTGTTCTATACGCTTCTCCTATTGCGTGTGTTGAAGAGGCACAAGCTGTTACAATAGAAATAGACTCACCCTTAACACCTAAATCAATTGCAATATTTCCTGCAGGCATATTAGCAATTGCCATAGGAATAAACATTGGAGATACTCTGCTATTTCCTTTATTTACTTTAACTTCGCATTGTTCTTGAATAGTTGTTAAACCACCAATACCAGAACTTACAAAAACCCCAACCTTATCTAAATCTGTATTTTGGTCAGTTATTCCACTATCTTCAAAAGCTTCTCTTGCAGCTATTAGAGCAAACTGTGAACTTCTATCTAAACGTTTTGCTTGTTTTACATCAAAATATTTTGCTGGGTCAAAATCTTTTACTTCTGCATCTAATTTTGTTTTATATCCTGTGTTATCAAATAAACTTATTTTATCAATTCCACATTTCTTTTCTTTTATTCCATTCCATGTTTCTTCTACATTATTTCCAATTGGAGTAATAGCTCCTAATCCTGTAATAACAACTCTTCTTTCCATTTTCTTATCCTTTCTTTATTTCCTACTATTTCAAAACGAATTTGTTTTACATTAGCATACCACCATCAACTTGAATAACTTGCCCAGTAATATACGAACTTTCATCAGATGCTAAAAACTTAACAACATTTGCAACATCTTGAGAAGTACCCATACGATTTAGTGGAATATTTTTAGCAATTTCCTCTTTTACCTCATCTTTTAAAACCTCTGTCATGCTAGTTTCAATAAAACCTGGAGCTACACTATTTACTAAAATATTTCTTGAAGCAACCTCTTTTGCCAAACTTTTAGTAAATCCTATAATACCTGCTTTAGAAGCAGAATAGTTTGTTTGTCCAGCATTTCCTGAAATCCCTACAACTGAAGAAATATTGATAATTCTTCCAGCACGAGCTTTTAACATATAAGAAATCGCATTTTTTGTAACATTAAAAATTCCCACCAAATTAACATCAATAACTTGTTCAAAATCCTCTTTTTTCATTCTCATTAATAACATGTCTTTTGTAATACCTGCATTATTCACTAATACATCTATTTTTCCAAACTTTTCTATTACTTGCTTAACAAAATTTTCACAATCTTCAAAACTAGAAACATCACCCTGAACAGCTAAAACCTCTACATTACTTTCTTCTAACTCTTTTTTAACTTGCTCTAGTTCTTCATTTTCTTTTCTATAATTTAATGCTATATTATATCCCTCTTTTGCCAAAGTAATAGCAATTTGCTTTCCTATTCCCCTTGTTGCACCTGTAATTAAAGCAACTTTATCCATTTTCTTCTCCTCTCTTACGATGTATTTGAGACTTTGAAAAATACATCATTTTAACATCTCTAAACTTTCAGCATTATTTATATTCAAAATTGTAATTTCTTTATCTGTTTCTATTCTTTTAACAAAACCTGATAAAGCCTTTCCTGGACCAATTTCAACAAATGTATCTACTCCTAAATTTATCATAGTTTGCAATCCATTTGAAAATCTAACTGGACTGATTATATGTTTTTCCAAAATATCTTTTACATTATCTTCTTTTTTATATTCTATTCCATCTAAATTTTTAATAACTGTTGTTTCAAAATCGTTAAATTCTACTACTTCTAGTTCTTTTCTATAAGCACTTGATGCATCTTCTAATTTCTTTGTATGAAATGGTCCTGCTGTTTTCAAAACTCTTACTTTTTTTGCTCCTAGTTCTTTTGCAATTATTTCTGCTTCCTCAACTGCCTCTTTTTCTCCTGAAATAACAATTTGACCTGTTGTATTAAAGTTTGCTGGCACAACAAAACCTTTTGTAACTCTTTTACAAACTTCTTCTACTTGTGCTTCGTCCATTCCCAAAATAGCAGCCATAAGCCATTCACCTTTTGGAACTAATTCTCCCATATATTGTCCTCTTTTTTGAACTAATTTAATTCCATCTTCTAGGCTCAAAGCCTTACTATATATTAAAGCTGTGTATTCTCCTAAACTAAGACCACTTGATATATCTGCTTTTATACCTTTTTTATTTAAAATCTCCAAAATACCTAAACTCATTGTTAAAATGGCTAGTTGTGTGTATTTAGTTTCATTTAAAACTTCTTCTGGTCCATCAAAGGTATTTTTAGCTATATCTATTCCTGTTATTTCTTTAACTTTGTCATAAATATTTCTTACTTCTTCATATTTTTCATACAAGTCTTTTCCCATTCCAACACTCTGAGAACCTTGACCTGGAAACAAAAAACCTAATTTCATCTTTTTCTTCCTTTCAATTAATTACTATTTTTTATCATCTCTAATATTACTGGTTCAAACAAATTGCAAAATTCTTCTATTACTTTTTTATTATCTATGGTGATTCCAAACTCATTTTTAATTGAGCTTGCAATATCTTTTATTTCTTCATCAAACTCCTGTTGATTAGTATTTATGCCGTATTCCTATTACAAGATATTCCACTATTTCTCCTCTTAATTTAGTTTGTGTTAATATTCCCCCTAATTTTTTACTTTGATAGACAATATCATTTGGAAATTTGATATCAAGATGAATATTGTATATTTGTTTAAAAACCTCTACCATAGTTTTTGCAATTTCAATAGTTAATCCATCTAAATTTTTTATATCACAATTTAAGGTTACAACAAACGAAAATGCTATATTATCATCTTGCATTGTATACCATTTTCTTCCATGTGTTCCGTTTCCCGATTGGTTTGCATGCTTGCCATGATAAGTGTTCCACTCTCTATTTTCTGTTTATCAATTCTTCTAAAAACCTCTAATTGAGTAGAATCAATTTCCTCAAACTCTATGACATTTTTCCCTAAAAATTTAGTTTTTAAATTTTTGAATGGCATTTTTTTCCTCTTTTTCTATCAAATCTAAGTTATTTTTTCTTTTAATTTTATTTGTTGTTGTTTTTATTAAAGGTTCTTGTGTTAGCAAAATTCCTCTAATTGCTTTATAATGTGGCATTGTTTTGTTGATTTCTTTGATTTTTTCATTTATAACTTGATAAATTTTTTCTTCACCTTTTACCTTGTATGTGTTTTCTACAACATCTTCATTATATACAAGTTTTGCAAATATTTTAATATCATTTTTATCTTCTGACATTTGTTTTCCAAATACAAAAGATTCTTCTATTCCCTCTATTCTATTTACTAAATTTTCCATTTCTTCTGGAAAGATGTTTTTACCATTTTTTAATACAATAACACTCTTTTTTCTTCCACAAATAAATATATATCCATCTGCATCAATCTTTGCTAAATCTCCTGTATAAAACCAATCATCTACTAGAACTTTGTTAGTTTCTGATTTATTCTCAAAATAACCGAAGCATAATATTAGGTCCTTTAACTATCAATTCCCCTATTCCATCTTTGTTGGCATTTATAATTTGTGCTTCTACACTTGGAACTGTTTTACCAATAGAACCCACTTTGTGATGTTTTTTTGTTCCTATTGCTACAACTGGTGATGTTTCAGTTAAGCCATATCCTTGTACCATATTAAAGCCAAGCAACCTATACTTTTCTTCAATTTCTGCATCTAAACTTGCTGCACCACTAATTAACAATTTGATATTTCCACCTAACATATTGTGAATTTCTTGAAATACTTGTTTTTTCTTTTCAAGATTCTCATTTTTGTATTGTTCTTCTTTTTGCAATATTTCTTCTAATTTTCCTTGCTTTTCTATTTGCCTTCTTATAATTTTGAAAATTCCTTCATAAATTGCAGGTACTGATGCCATAACACTGACTTTGTATTCTTTCATATTTTCTGGAATGTGTCTTATTCCATCACAAAATACAGTTTTTGCACCTTTATGTAATGCAAATAAAAATCCTACTGTGCATTCAAAAACATGGTGTAATGGCAAAAATGATAAAAATATGTCTTCACAATTTACATCTAAAATAGATGATATATCCATTAAGTTAGAACATATGTTGTGATGTGATAATGCTACAATTTTAGAAGCTGATGTTGTTCCTGATGTAAATAACATTATAGACATTTTTTTGTTGTCAATTTTAGCATCTGTAAATTCTTTGTTTCCAGAAGCTATTAATTTTTTACCTGTTTTTATTAATTCTTCTTGTGAATAATTTCCATTTTTATGTTGTGCCAAATCCATAGAAATTAGATGTTTTAGTTTTCCCACTCCTTCCTTTTTGGCATCTTCTAAAACTTTTTCATATTTTTTAGCATAAAAAATGGCTTCTACTCCTGAACGTTCTATTAAATTCTTTAATTCATTTTCTGGCAAAGATTTATCTAATGGTACAACAACTCCTGTTCCACAAACAATTGCTAAATAAGCAAGTTCCCATTCCATAGAATTTTCACCAATTACAGCTATTCTCTTGTCTTTTAGTCCCATATCAATTAGAGCTGTTCCTAAAGCATCTATTTTTTCTCTTACTTCTTTATGTGTTATATTTTTATAGCTGTTTTCTTTTATTCTTATTTGGTAAGCAACCTTATTTCCATATTTTTTTCCTGATTGCTTTAACATATCTTTTAAATCTACTATTTTATCCATGTCTAATTTATATCATAAATTTCAAAAAAAATGATTAGACTGAAAGGTCAGTATAAATTTAAGTTATTAAATATAATTTTTTGCATACACTAATTATAGAAAAATGCTTTAATGGGGGATTAGAATGAAGTTTTTATCTAATTGTTTAAAAGGTGTTGCGATTGGCTCAGGAGCTATTCTTCCTGGAATTAGTAGTGGTGTGTTTTGTGTGATTTTTGGTATTTATGAAAAACTTTTAGATAGTATTTTAAATTTTTTTAGTGATATAAAAAGTAATTTGAAATTTCTTTTGCCTATTATTATAGGTGTTGGTCTTGGTATTATATTGTTTGGAAATTTACTGAATTTTTGTATTTATAAATTTCCCATTCAAACAAACTGTATTTTTATAGGTCTTATATTAGGAAGTATTCCTGCTTTATTAAAAGAAGTAAATAAAAAAGAAAGATTTAAAATCTCTCATTTGCTTTACTTTTTGCTAGCTTTAGGTTTTGGCATTGGTTGTATCTTTTTAGAAAATAGTTTAAATATATCATCAATTGAAAATGTTAGTTTCTTTTACTTGATAATATGTGGTTTTCTAATGTCTATTGGCATTGTAGTACCTGGGGTTAGTAGCACCATCATTTTGATGCTTTTAGGAACTTATAGCATATATTTAAGTTCAGTTTCTAGCTTATATTTACCAATTTTGCTACCTCTTGGTATTGGTGTTGTAATTGGTGGTTTTTGTTTCATGAAACTTACAAAATACTTGCTAGAACACTTTTATGCACCTACCTTTTTTGCTATAATTGGCTTTACTGTAGGTTCAATATTTGTACTATTGCCAACATTTTCTTCTTTTCTTGATGTCATAATTGGATTATTTTGTTGCACTTTACGGATTTTTAATTAGCTCTTTTTTAGAATAGGATTTGGGGACGGCCCCATAATCCTACGAAATTATTTCTTTCTTCTTAAAATCCAATCTTTTTGGCAAGAAATTGGCAATTTCATTTTTACTTTTTGTCCTTTTACTCCTGGACTTACTTCGCTTATTTCTTCATCTGTTTCATCATTCCATAATTTTTCTATTTTAAATTCATATGGAGTTATTTTGTTTGGTATTATGATTTCTAAAGTGTCTCCAACTTGCAATTTGTTTTTTATTTCAATAATAGATTTTTCTTCATTATATTCTATTACTTTTCCACCAAATTCATAGTTTTCATTATATTGTCTTCCACCATATTCTTGAATGTCTTTGTTATTTCTATCATTAAAGTAAAAGGTTGTAAGTCCTCTTGTTTTTACTTTTTCTAATTCTTTTAAATATGTAGTTGCATCATAATTTTGAGGATTTTTTTGATATTCATCTATTGCATTTCTATAACAATTTACTACTGATGCCATGTAATACTCTGTTTTTAGTCTTCCCTCTATTTTTAGGCTATCTATTCCCATTTGTATTATTTCTGGCAATTCGTTTATTAAACATAAGTCTTTTGATGAAAATATACTTGTTCCATATTCGCTTGTTTCAATTGGCATAAGTTCTCCTGGATTGTTTTTTTCTTCAGCATATAGATTATATGACCATCTGCAACTTTGTGCACAGTCACCAAGATTAGCACTTCTACATGATAAAAAGTCACTTAAAAAACATCTACCAGAAAATGCAAAACAAATTGCTCCATGTATAAATACTTCTACTTCTAGGTCTTTTGGCTTGTTTTCCATGATATATTTTAGTTGATTTTTGTTCATTTCTCTTGCCATAATTACTCTTTTAGCTCCTTGCTTGTACCAAAATTTACAATCTTGTAGACTTATAATATTTGCTTGTGTACTTACATTTATTGGAACTGTTGGAGCATATTGTTTTAATGTTTCTATTACTCCTACATCTGCTGCTATTATTCCATCTGGCTTTAGTTGTTCTAATTTTTTTGCCATTTCTATAATTTCTTCGTATTTTTCGTCCCATGCAAAAATGTTTAATGTTACATATACTTTTTTGCCAATTTCTTTTGCATATTTTATTGTTTTTTCTAAATCTTCGTTTTCCATATCTGCTCTTGCTCTTAAAGATAAAGAAGATGTACCACAATAAACTGCGTCTGCTCCATAAAGATATGCTATTTTTGCTTTTTCAAATGAACCTGCTGGTGCTAATAATTCTATTTTTTTATTCATTTTTATTTTAAACCTCTCTTTACTTGTATTTATAATTAAGCTATTTTTAAAAATTCAAATATTTCTTTTAGTCTTGTAAATTTTTTAGTTAAATATAGGTAACCAACTAATGCTTCAAAAGCAGTAGCATGGCTATATTCTAATACATTTGAATTTTTAGGTGTATGATGGTTTTGTGTGTTTCTTCCTCGTCTTACAATATCTTTTTCTTCTTCTGTTAGTTTGTCTTGAATTTTTTTTAAGAATTCTGCTTGGGCTTTTGCTTTTACATATTTGATGGTTTCAATGTGCAGTTTATGTGGTTTTAAATTTGTTTTGTTTACTAAATTAGTTCTAATGTATAATTCAAATATGCAGTCTCCAACATAGGCCCAAATTAATGGAGAAAGAAGATTTATTTCTTCTTCTGCTCTGTTTATTTCTATTAATTCTTCCATTTTGTTGCATTCCTTTCTCATACAAGTTTATTTTTCAATCTTTGGAGTTTCTATTGTTATTTTCCCAATTATTCCGTTTTTAAATTCATCTAATAATATTCTAGCAGTTTTTTCTTCATCTATATTTCCACCTGAAATTATGCATCCTCTTTTTCTTCCAATTTCTAGCATTATTTCATATATGTTCTCGTTTTCTTGTTGTTCTTGATTTAGTTTTTCTTCTATCCATTTACTGTCTATTTTATATCTTTCACATAATGATGTTCTTTGATTTTCGATTAGGAATTTTGTTAAGTGATATGCTATTTCTACTTTTTGTAAAATATCTTCTTTTATTGTTCCTGTGAATGCTAGGTGCATTGCTATTTCTTCTGTTTCAAATTTTGGCCATAAAACACCTGGTGTATCTAATAATTCTATTTTTTCGTTAATTCTAATCCATTGCTTTTGCTTTGTTACACCTGGTTTGTTTCCTACTCCTGCTGTTGTCCTTTTGGAAATTCTATTTATAAAAGATGATTTTCCTACATTTGGAATTCCTAGTATCATAGCTCTTATTTTTCGACCAATTCTTCCTTTTTCTGCTTGTTTTTGTACATCTTCTTCCATTATGTTTTCTATTTTTCTTATGCATTGGTCAATTCCTGTTCCAGTGTTTGCATCTGTTAAAACTGCTGGTATTCCTTTTTTTTCAAAGTATTGTAACCATAATTGATTTTTTTCTTTGTTTGCTAAGTCACATTTATTTAATATTATGATTTTCTTTTTTCCTTTGCATATTGTTGCTATGTCTGGATTTTGGCTGGCAATTGGAATTCTTGCGTCTAATAGCTCAATTACTATGTCTACTAATTTTAAGTCTTGTTCTATTTGTCTTTTGGTTTTAGCCATGTGTCCTGGATACCAGTTGATGTTCATTTTTGATATATTTTCGTCATTATTTTTTTGCATAACTTCACTTCCTTTATTATTTATTGTATTATGTGTATCTCTCAATTTACATTATACTAATATTTAAAAATTTTCTTCCCATGTTTGTGAGTTCTATTCTAGAATTAGTATCTTTTTCTTTATCAACAATTTTATAAAATGTATGATTTTTGAAATTATTGTAATCATATTTTAATTCTTTTATATATTGATTTTGTTTTATTTTTTGAATTTTTATACATCTCCTAATAATTTTATCTTTTCCGAACTATTAAGTATATCCAATTGATATTTAGCAATGCTACTTAATATTTCATATCTATCTTCTTTACTTTTTCCTTCTTTAATTAACTCTGCATTATGAGATTCTAAATTAGACAATACAGTTAATTCATTAATTGTTGCATAATCTCTAACATT
>JAAWEC010000017.1 GCA_022794095.1 Clostridia bacterium | reverse complement strand
TGAAGCCCGGACTTTCCTCTCGTAATTCCTTTCGGAGATTTACCAGCGACTATTCAATTTACTCTTTTTTTATTATAACATACATCTTATTAAACTGTAAATATTAACATTGAAAATCTTATATATTATTAATTTCTTCTATAAGATTTTTATATTTTATCAAAAATACAGAACTATCTTGTATAGTCACTGCTTTTTGCAATTCATTTAGCATAATATAAGTTTTACTTACATTATACTGTTTACTACTATCTACCTCTGTGCTAGTCAATAGTCTCGAATAACTATCAATTCCATTTTTTACATCATTTGAGATTTCCTGCCAATTTTGACTATCTAATTTTGAGTAAGCTTTTAGCACATTATTTTTAGTTTCTACTAAAGTAATATATAATTCATCTTGTCCTGTGCCACGCAAAAATTTTGGCAAATAATCATATAATTTTGTTAATTGTAGCAATGTTTCTTCTTTTTTTTCAACTTTTACCATTGCAGTTAATTTATCATATTCTGTATTAAATCCTAAAACATCTTCTTGATTAACATTTAATTGGTATAATTCCATAGTAATTGTTGGTAAAGATAAATACAAATTTTCTATTTCACTTTTTAAACTATTCCAATTAATTTCATCTGAATTTGTTAATACTCCATTTTGTTTCATTCCAAATTTCTTTTTACTTTCTTGATTTTCTTCAGAAGAACTCTTTTCTCCACTCTCAGAAGAATTACCACCGTGATGCACCACTTCCTCCACCTGAACTTCCACCTTGTTCAGATTGTCCTCCTCCACTGCTTGATTTTTCTGTTGTTTCTATTGTTTCCTTTGAAAATTCACTTGTTGTAACTTTATAATTTCTTGTGTCTATGCTATTCATTGTGTTAAACAAATTTACTAATTTTGTTTCAAGAAATTTGATTTCCGAAAAAACCTTTTCTTTTTGACTATTTTCATCTTTTTTATTTGCATTTGTATAAATAGTTAATGACATAACCAATACAATTACAAAAAGTACAATATATCCCACTTTCCTCATTCTTTTCAAAATAAAAACCAACCTTTCTTTTTCTATTTTTTCTAGTATTTGCATTTTTTATTTACTTTATTCTATGTATAAATTTAATTAATTTTTGAATACTAAAAAAGAAAGAAAATTTTAAGATAATAGGAGATTTTATGGTAGTTTCTGTAAATTTATATAGTAAACAAAAAGGTGAAATAAATAGATTTTTAAGTCATTTTTATAATGCTCACTTTGACTTAGAAGAATGTTTACATTGGGAAAAAAGCTATGCAAATCCTGTTGAATTAGCTGAAATTGTTGGCACATTTATTGATAATTGTGAAGATTTTACCTTAAATATGTGGATTTCTTTAGACAAAAACGTATTTATTAATGTTACTTCTCAAAATGCAGATGATATAATTAAATATCTTTATGAGCGCTTTCCTTACTGATGCCTTTAGCAACATTAGGAGCAAAAAGAAATACTCTATTTGCCCCTTGTTACCTAAAAATTATTTTTCAATTATAACAGTTACTGGACCATCATTTAAAAGTGATACTTTCATATCAGCTCCAAATATTCCTTTTTCAACATGAATTTCATTTTTTTCACATTGTTTACAAAAATATTCATATAATTCATTTGCCTGGTCTGGCTTTGCTGCCTCTGTAAAAGATGGTCTATTGCCATTACTACAATCTGCATATAAAGTAAATTGGGAAACAATTAGCAATTGTCCATTAACATCTTTTATAGACAAATTCATTTTATCATTTTCATCACAAAAAACTCGTAAATTGCAAAGTTTTTTTACTAAATAGTCAGCTTGCTCTTCGGTATCTTCATGTGTTACTCCAAGTAGTACTAAGAAACCAGTTTCTATTTTTCCTACTGTTTTTCCCTCTACTTCTACCCCGCGCTTTTTTAACTCTTTGTACAACAATTTTCATTTTAAAATTTCTCCTATTTTTATATAAAAAGTTCTGATTTGTCTGCAATAAAATTTGTATTTTTCTTTATTATTTATCTTCTTCCTCTAAATCAACATTTGACTCTATTTCTACCGTTTTTTGTAAGTTAGACTTTTCTTCATTTTCTGAAATTTCTTCGTTGTTACTATTTGTTTCTAGCTGTTCTTCATTTTCATGATTTTCAATGTTTTGCTCTAAATTTTCTATTACTATTTGTTTTTCTATAGTATCGTCTTCTTCAACTTGTGTATTTTCTAATTCTTCTAAAACTTCTACTTCCTTAGTTGGTTCTTCTGTTTGTTTTTCACCACAGTTTGGACAAAATTTTGCATCTTTTTCAATTTCTTTGTAACATTTTTGACATTGCTTTTTATCTTTTAACAACAAACATTCTTTTAGCAAACTATCTATTTCATCACTTAATACATCAATTTTTGTACATTGCTCTTCTAGTTCCTTTTTAATACATAATTCCTCTTCTCTTATATGTTTTTCATAAACCTTTTTACCTATTTCTTCATATATATTGTTAATTTGACTTTTTAACTCTCCAATTCTAAATTTAATTTTAGTCTCTTTTGCTATTTTACCTGTTTTGTCAGCTGTTACTTTATATGCTTCTGATGCTTTTTTACCTAATTTATCAAAAAATTCCATTCTAATCTTCCTTTCTTCTTAAGAAATAGACAATGAGATCAGGGACTTAGCTTTGTGTAACCTAAACAGATAGATGTGTCCCAGTTTTCACAAAAATGTGAAAAAAGAACGTCCCTATTTCACATTGTCACTTTCTTAGTATTTGATTTTTATGTGTTTATTATTCACTTTTTTTGTTTCTTGTCATTAATTTTTTGACTGCTTCTTGTGGGTCTAAATTTTCATAAATCACTTGATAAACTGCTTCTACAATTGGCATATCAATTTTATGAATTTTGCATAATTGATATGCAACTTCAATATTGTCAATACTTTCAATTACCATTCCAACCTCTTTTTTGGTTTCTTCTAATGTTTTTCCCTGTCCAATTAACTTTCCAGCTCTTCTATTTCTACTATGTTCACTTAGGCATGTTACAATTAAATCCCCTAAGCCACTTAAACCATAAAATGTTTCTTTTTCGCCACCTAATTTTACCCCTAATCTTGTAAGCTCATTTAACCCTCTTGTTATTAAAGCAGCAAAACTATTGTCTCCTAATCCTATTCCTGCTGCTACTCCTGCACAAAAAGCAATTATATTTTTTAATGCTCCACCTAGTTCTACTCCTTTTACATCTTCTGATGTATAAATTCTCATTTCATTACACATAAAAGAATTTTGTATCATTGTTAAAATTTCATCATGTTTAGATGCAATTACTAAAACAGTAGGAACAGCAATTGACACTTCTTCTGCATGGCTAGGCCCTGAAAGTACTCCTACTTTTGCTGTTGGCAATTCTTCCAAAATGACTTCATCTAATGTTTTTAAGCTTTCTTTTTCAAACCCCTTTGAACAAATAATAACAGGTTTATCTTCTACATATTGTTTATATTGCTTAAATGTATCTCTTGTAAATTTTGATGGTGTTACATGCAAAATAAACTCAGCCCCTTGTATTACTTCTTCAAAATTAGTTGAGCAAGTTATATTTTCATGTACAACTAAGTCTGGTAAAAATTTGCATTTTCTTTCTTTATTAATTTGTTCTTTTTCTTGTTCTGAAAATGACCATATATTAACTTTATTTCCACATCTTGCCAAATGTGTGGCTAAAGCCACTCCCCAGCTTCCACTTCCGATAATAGCTATTTTTTTCAATTTTATACCTCCTCTATTTATAGTTAAAATTGTTTTTCCTATATCTTTAATACCTATTTTTTAAAACTTAATTTGTTTTCAGTTCCATTTAGTAATCTTTTTATATTACTTCTATGATTATATAACACAATTATAGCTAAAATGACACTATAAATTAAATATGTGCTACCTTTTTTGCCATTTGTTAAAACTGTGTAGCTATCATTAATAAACAATGTTAGTACTGGAAATAGTACAGCTGCACCACAAGAACCTAATGATACCATTCTAGTTAATGCCATTAATACCAAAGCAAATACTAAACAAATAAGACCTATTTTCCAATTGCTCATTAACAAAATCCCTAAAGATGTTGCAACTCCTTTTCCACCTTTAAAACCAAAGAATATTGGAAATGTGTGTCCAATTACTACTGCAATTCCTGCAATTTGAAGTAATAATTCTTTGTTTATTTCATTTATTAAATTTCCAATTATTATAGAAATTACTATTGATACAACTCCTTTTAAAATATCACATAATAAAGTAATTGCTGCTGCTTTTTTTCCTACTGAGCGTAGCATATTTGTACTTCCTGCATTTCCACTTCCTTTTTCTCTTATATCAAAACCTGCAACTTTTTTACTAATGATAACAGAAAAATTTATACTTCCTATACAATAGGCAATAATTGCCATAATAACATAGATTATCATTTTTTCTCTTTCCTTTCTTTCTCTATATTGGATAATAATTAAATTTTGACAAAGAAATTTTTATTTAAAAGTCAAAAGATATATATGAAATTCACCACTATGCATAGCCAAAATTATAATTATTTTTCGACCTTCTCTCTTACTATAATCCTAACTGGTGTCCCCTCTAGGCCAAATTCTTTTCTAATTTGATTTACTAGATACCTTTCATATGAAAAATGGAATAGTTCTTTATTATTCACAAATATTACAAATGTTGGTGGCTTTGTAGATGCCTGTGTTCCATAATAAATTTTTAGTCTTTTTCCTTTATCTGTTGGTGGTTGGACAATTGCAATTGCTTCATTTATAACTTGATTTAAAATTGATGTTGATACTCTCATTGCATTTTGCTGTGCTACATGGTTGATTAATTCAAATAATTTTTCTACTCTTTGCCCTGTTTTTGCTGATATAAATATCATTGGAGCATAAGATAAATATTTTAATTTTTCATACACTTCTTTTTTATATCTTTCTAATGTACCTGTTTCTTTTTCAACCTCATCCCATTTATTTACAACAATAATAACACCTTTTCCTGCTTCATGTGCCTCTCCTGCTATTTTAGTATCTTGGTCTGTAACACCTTCTGTTGCATCAATCATCATTAAGCAGACATCTGCTCTTTCTACTGCTAGAAGTGTTCTCATAATACTAAACTTTTCAATAGATTCTTTTATTTTACTTTTTCTACGAATTCCAGCTGTATCAATAAAAACATATTTCCCTTTATCATTTTCAAACTCTGTATCTATTGCATCACGTGTAGTTCCTGCTATATCACTTACAATTGCTCTTTTTTCTCCTAATATTTTATTAATCAAAGATGATTTTCCTACATTTGGTTTTCCAATAACTGCAACTTTTATAATATCCTCTTCATCTTCATTATCTGTTTTAGGTGGAAAACTCTCATAAATCTTATCTAATACATCTCCAATTCCAATCGCATTACTACTAGAAATAGGATATGGCTCCCCAATACCTAAATTGTAAAACTCATAAGCTTCTTGCTTATCTTTTTCAAAATTGTCTGCCTTGTTACATACTAAAACAATTGGCTTTCCAGCCTTTTTAAGCATTAAAGCAATTTCTTTGTCTGCTGCTGTTACACCTTGCTTAATATCAGTTAAAAATAAAATAACATCTGCCATTGCTATGGCAAGATTAGCTTGTTCCCTCATTTGTGATAAAATAATATCTTCTGTATCTATCTCTATTCCTCCTGTATCAATCAAAGTAAAATTTCTTCCTCTCCAGTTCGTTTCTGCATAAACCCTGTCTCTTGTTACTCCTGGAGTATCTTGCACTATCGAAATTCTACTTCCCACTAAGTAATTAAAAAAGGTAGATTTCCCTACATTTGGCTTTCCGAATAATTGCTACAATTGGTTTCATTTCTTTTCTCTTTCCTTCCACCTAAAATCTATAAATTTAGCTAGTTTCTACTTCTATATTTTATTTAACTTTTGCATTTTTTCTTGATAGCTATAATATATCATTTTTATGCTATTTTGTAAAGTAAATTTTGTGTGATAATCATATGGACTTTTGGGCATAATTGGGACAGGCACTGAGTAGCCCTTTTGGGCATATCTGGG
>JAAWEC010000016.1 GCA_022794095.1 Clostridia bacterium | reverse complement strand
TTCATATTGTTTTTCTTCTCCTCCATTAAAGAAAAATGTTACATGTGCATATTTTTCAGTTTCAGCAATACGAAGTTGTGTATATCCATTTTTACTAACATATTCTCCAAATGTATTATATAATGGCTCTTTTTTAAATGCAATATGAACATTTGGCATTGTTTCATCATAATTTGTAAAACATACATAATATAAATCTAAATCTTTTTTTGTTTCAAATCCATCAAATTCTGGATCTACTAAAGCTCTAGTTATTTCTCTTGCTCTATCTGGTCTGAAGTTAAAGAAAATAACAGAATCATGTTTTCCAATAGTTGCAACTGGCTCGTCTCCATTGCAAATTATAGTTGGCTCTATGAATTCATCAAATACTTCTTTTTGGTAAGAATCTTCAATTGCTTTTACTGAATTTCCTGCTTTGTTTCCTTCTCCATTTACTAAAGCATCATAGCATTTTTTTACTCTTTCCCATCTTTTATCTCTGTCCATTGCGTAAAATCTTCCACAAATACTTGCAACTTTTCCTACTTCTTTTTCAGCCATTTTCTCTTTCAATTTTACAATATATCCTTCTGCTGAGGCTGGTGGTGTATCTCTACCATCTAGGAAACAATGTACATATACATCTTCAAAATCTCTTCTTTTTGCCATTTCTAATAAGCCATATAAATGTCTATTGTGACTGTGAACTCCTCCATCTGAAACTAGACCTAAAATGTGTAATTTAGAATTATATTTTTTGCAATTGTCAATTGCAGCTATAAATTCTGGATTTGTAAAAAATTCTCCATCTTCAATTGATTTTGTAATTCTTGTTAATTCTTGATATACAATTCTACCTGCACCAATGTTTGTATGCCCAACTTCAGAGTTTCCCATTTGACCTTCTGGCAATCCTACTGCTAATCCACTTGTATGAATTTCTGTATTAGTATATTTTTTCATTAATCTATCAATATTAGGTGTTTTAGCTAATTTTATAGCATTTCCATCTTCATTTGAATTATCTCCAAACCCATCTAATATCATTAACATTGTTAATTTATCTTTCATATCTTACCATCCTTTAAAAATTTACTATTTTGCTAAATTCTTCTGCTTTTAGGCTAGCTCCACCTACTAGGCCACCATCAATGTCAGACATTTCAAATAGTTCTTTGGCATTTGCGCTTTTTACACTTCCACCGTATTGTATTATAACTCCATCTGCTATGTTTTGTCCATAGATTTGAGCAATTTTGTTTCTAATTGATTTGATACTATTATTTGCATCTTCTTTTGTTGCTGTTTTTCCTGTACCTATTGCCCATATTGGTTCATATGCAATTATTGTATTTTGAACTTGTTCATTAGTTAATCCTGCTAATGCAAGCTCTGTTTGTTTTGTTATTATTTCTTCTGTTTTTCCTGCTTCTCTTTGTTCTAATGTTTCTCCTACACATACAATTGGTTTTAATCCATCACGAAAAGCTGATTTGATTTTTTTGTTTACTGTTTCATCTGTTTCGTTAAAATATTGTCTTCTTTCAGAGTGTCCTATAATAACATAGTCTACATTAATTGACTTTAACATTTTTCCAGATATTTCTCCAGTATATGCTCCATTTTCTTCATAGTGCATGTTTTGTGCTCCAATTTTTATGTTTGTATTTTGTGCTGTAAGTAGTGCATAAAATAAGTCTGTATATGGTACACACAAAATAACCTCATTTTCAGTATTTTTTACTAATGGTGCTAGTTCTTCAATAAAACTTATTGTTTCATTTGGAAGCATGTTCATTTTCCAGTTTCCTGCAATCACTTTTTTTCTCATGATAATTCCTCCTTATTTAATTTTTTTATAATACTTTTCATTTCTTCTCTTTGGGCAAAACTACATCTTTCATCTTTTATTTTTATAGCTTCCTCATTATTTTTCTAATAGGCATTCAATTCCCGGAAGTGCTTTCCCCTCTAAAAATTCTAGTGATGCTCCTCCACCTGTTGAAATATGTGTCATTTTGTCTTCTAATCCTGCTTTTTTTACTGCTGCTGAAGAATCTCCACCACCTATAATTGTTGTTGCATCTATTTTAGATATTATTTTTGCTATTTCGTCTGTTCCAACTGCAAATTGGTCAAATTCGAATACTCCAAGAGGCCCATTCCATACAACAGTTTTTGCATTTTCTAGTTCTTTAGCATATAATTTTATTGTTTCTTCTCCTATGTCTAAACCTTCCCATCCCTCTGGAATTTCATTATATTTTACTGTTTTACTTTCTGCATCTGCTTTATATTCTTTTGCAATTTTTGTGTCAATTGGTAGCATAAGTTTTACACCTTTTTCTTCTGCTTTTTTCATCAGTTCTTTTGCTAAATCTAGTTTATCCATTTCACATATTGAGTTTCCAACTTCATATCCTTGTGCTTTAAAAAATGTATATGCCATTCCTCCTCCAATTATTAGTGTATCTACTTTTTCTAGTAAGTTATCAATTACTCCTATTTTATCTGAAACTTTTGCTCCCCCTAAGATAGCTACAAATGGTCTTTCTGGATTTGATACTGCGTTTCCTAAAAATTTTAATTCTTTTTCAATTAAGAAACCTGATACTGCTGGCAAAAATTCTGCTACTCCTGCTGTTGAACTATGTGCTCTATGTGTTGAACCAAATGCATCACTTACATAAACCTCTGCCATACTTGCTAATTGTTTACTAAATTCTTTGTCATTTTCTGTTTCTTCTTTATGAAATCTAACATTTTCTAATAGCATTATTTGTCCATTTTGTAATTCTTGTGCTTTTGCTTTTGCATCTTCACCAATTACATCATTTGCCATTATTATTTCTTTTCCTAATAGATTTTCTAATTCTTTTGCTACTGGTTTTAAAGAATATTCTGATTTAAATTCTCCTTTTGGTCTTCCTAAATGTGAACATAAGACAACAGCACAATTATTTTCTAATAAGTATTTTATAGTTGGTAATGCTGCTACAATTCTAGTGTTGTCTGTTATTTTCTTATTTTCATCCATTGGTACATTAAAGTCACAACGAACTAATACCTTTTTTCCTTTCAAATCAATATCTCTTATTGTTTTCTTATTCATTTTATAAATCCTCCTTACAATGTTTTCTTTTTATATTATTTCCGTATTTTCTTAAGTCGATACAATTGTATAATAAAAAACTTTACTTTTCAAGTATTCTTTACATTTATTTTACATTTTCGTTTCTGCACTTATAGTTGTAGTGTAACAGTTGTGGTTTGTTTTATTTAACTTCCATTCATTATAAAATATAAATTATGAGGTGTTTTATATGCAAAATCTAAATTATATAGAAAT
>JAAWEC010000015.1 GCA_022794095.1 Clostridia bacterium | reverse complement strand
TTTATAGACCAGGACCAATGGACCAAATACCAAGATATGTTAAGGGAAAACTAAATCCAGGACATAATGAATATACACATCCAAGCCTAGAACCAATTTTAAATGTAACTTATGGTTGTATGGTATATCAAGAACAAGTTATGCAAATAGTACGTGACCTGGCAGGATATTCTTTACGGAAGAGCAGATTTGGTAAGAAGAGCCATGGGAAAGAAAAAGCTAGATGTTATGGCAAAAGAAAGAGAAATATTTATAAATGGTCAAATTGATGAAAAGGGAAATGTGGTAGTACCAGGTTGCGTAAGAAATGGAATAGACGAAACATCTGCAAATAAAATATTTGATGAGATGTCAGAATTTGCAAAATATGCATTTAACAAATCACATGCTGCTTGTTATGCAGTAATTGCATACAGAACAGCATATTTAAAAGCCTATTATCCAGCAGAATTCATGGCAGCAACCTTAAACAGCTTTTTAGGAAACTTGGATAAAATTCCACAATATATTGATGAATGCAAATTGCTAGGAATCGAAATATTAAAGCCAGAAATAAACAAAAGTGACAGAAAATTCACCACTGAATACGATGAATTTAAAAAAGAGGATTTGGGGACGGCCCCAAAATCCTATAATGCTAAAATTCGTTTTGGATTAGGAAGTATTAAAAATGTAGGAACTGTACCAGTAAATACTATTGTAGCAGAAAGAAAAGCAAATGGACCATATAAAAGTTTTACAGATTTTTGTGAAAGAATTGCAAATCAAGATGTTAATAAAAAATGCATAGAAAGTTTAATAAAGGCAGGTGCTTTTGATGAATTTGAACAAACAAGAAATACACTTTTAGCATCTTTTGAAAAAATTATAGACGTCATTCAAAGTAGCAACAAAAGAGGATTAACAGGACAAGTTTCTATGTTTGACTTAGGTTCAGAAAAAGAACAAGAAGAAATGAATGATATAAAATATCAATTTGAAGAAAAAGAAGAAATGTCTAATAAAGAATTATTATCTATTGAAAAAGAATACTTAGGAATTTATATTTCAGGTCATCCTTTAGAAAAACTAAGAAATCAAATAGAAGCACAATCAACAATTAATACAATGCAATTAAGACAAATAGATGAGCAAATGAATTCACAAATGTTAGCAGAGGATATGTCAAGAAATGAAAAACCTAAATTTATAGATGGCCAAAAAGTAAAATATATAGGAATAATTGCTTCAATTAAAAAGAAATATACTAAAAATAACAGAATTATGGCATTTGTAACAATAGAAGACTTGTATGGAACAGCAGAAATCATTGTGTTTGAAAATGCTTATATAAATGCTGGTAAAAGTTTAGTAGAGGAAAATATAGTTGTGGTTGATGGGCGTTTGAGTATAAGGGAAGATGATACAACAACTATTATTGCAAATGATATAAAGAATTTTGGAGAACAAAAGCAAAAAATATTCAATTTGGATATTACAAATGCAGATGAGGAGCAAAAAGATAAACTAAGGGGAGCTTTACGTTATTTTCATGGTGATAAAAATAATATAAATGTTCAAATTAGAATAAATGAAGAAATAAAACCTTGTGGGCAGATTTATTTGACAGATAAAATTCAAGAAGTATTTGAAGATATTATAGGGAAAGAAAATGTGGAAATTGGTATGTTATAAGGAATTTAGAAAGAAATAATGAGATTAAGAATATTTTAAAAAAAAGTAGGATTTTGGGGCCGTCCCCAAATCCTACTAAATCCATTCTCCATATTTTTTGATATATATTTTTTTTGCAAAAATGGCTACAAAGCAATAAAGTAAAGTTACAGCAAATATTAAGAAAATATATTTTGCAGCAATTGGAACTAAACCAATCAAATTTCCTAAAGGTGTAAATGGAACTAAAATTCCAATTAAAATTAGAGAAATTGAGGAAATGTATACTGCTTTATGGGCATTACTTTGTATAAAAGGCATTTTTGATGTTCTAATAATATGCATTCCAACTAGGTTAGAGGTTATACTGTAACTAAACCAAATTGTTTGGAATGTTGCAACATCTCTAACACTAAAGATAAACCAAAGTGATGCAAATACTAGCATATCAAAGGCAGAACTAAGTGGTCCCATAAAAAACATAAAATCTTTTAAACTTTTAATAGAAAAAGATTTTGGCTTTTGTAAAGCTTCTTTGTCAACATGGTCAAAAGGTAAAGTTAATTGACCAAAATCATAAAGCAAACCTTCAACTAATAATTGAATAGGTGTTTCTGGTAAAAATGGCAATAATGCACTTGCAATTATAACAGAAACAACTTCTCCAAAGTTAAAGCTAGTAGCAAGTTTTATATATTTCATTAAATTTACATAGGTACGTCTACCTTCTGTTACACCATCTAATAAAACATTTAAGTCTTTTTCTAATAAAATTATATCAGCTGCTTCTTTGGCAATATCAACAGCAGTATCAACAGAAATTCCAACATCAGAATTTGTAAGAGATGGACTATCATTGATTCCATCACCCATATATCCAACAACATTTCCGAGCTTCTCTTAAAAGCCTTACAATTCTAGCTTTTTGGATAGGAGAAAGCTTAGCAAATATATTAGTTTTTCTTAGCAAACGCAAAACAGCAATATCAGTTAATTTATCAAGCTTGTTTCCAAGTACAATATTTTTAGAGTTGATACCAACTTTATTACAAATACAACGAGTGACTTCAGCATTATCACCTGTTAAAACTACAACACGAATTCCAGCACGATTTAACTTTTCAATAGATTCTTTTGCACTTTCTTTTGGTGGATCTAAAAATCCGATAAAGCCTAATAGTACCATATTTTTTTCATCAGAAACACTAAATTGTTCAATCTTTGAAATATCATTTTTTTGGCAAACAGCAACAACACGTAGACCATCTTTATTAAGATTTTTGCTAATTTTTCTGATATTTTCTTTAATTTCTTTTGTAATAGGTGATACTTCACCTTTATAATCTACCATAGTGCAAATATTTAAGATTTCTTCAACTGCACCTTTTGTGATTAGTTGTTTTTTTGTTCCATCACTTACAATAACAGACAAACGCCTACGAGAGAAGTCAAAAGGAATTTCATCTATCTTTTTATAAACATTACTTAAATTGCCTAAATCATTTTCTAAACCTCTTTTGATAACAGCTTCATCAATATTTCCTTTAAGGCCTGTTTGAAAATAAGAATTTAAAAAAGCATGTTTTAAAACTCTAATATCTTCTTCTCCATTTATATCTAAGTATTTTTCTAAAACAATTTTATCTTCAGTTAAGGTTCCGGTTTTATCTGTACACAAAATGTTCATAGCACCAAAGTTTTGAATAGAATCTAATTTTTTAACTATGGTTTTTTTCTTAGACATTCTAATAGCACCTTTAGATAAACTAGAAGATAAAATTACGGGTAATAGAAGGGGTGTAATACCAATTGCAATTGCAACAGCAAAAGTAAATGCAGTTATGATGTCATGTTTCCAAGCATTTAATAAAAATACAAGTGGTATCATAATTAGCATAAATCTAATTAATAACTTACTAATACTTTCAATTCCCTTTTGAAAAGCAGTTTTTGGCTTGCCAGCTGTTAAAGTATGAGCAACTTTTCCAAAGTAAGTAGAATCAGCAGTTTTAATTACAATTCCTTTTGCACTTCCTGAAATAACATTTGTTCCCATAAAACAAATGGTGTCTAAATCAGAGATAGCTTCTAATTCTTCAAGTTTTATTTCACTCTCAACTTGTTTTTTAACACTATCTGATTCACCAGTTAAAGAAGATTGTCCAACATATAAATCTTTTGCTTCTATAATTCTTAGGTCGGCAGGAATTAAGCTACCAGCAGAAAGAAGTACAGTATCTCCTAAAGTTACTTCACGAATGGGAATTTGTATTTCTTTTCCATCTCTTATAACTACTGTTGTTGTTGCTACCATCTGTTTAAGTTCTTCAGCAGCTTTATTAGAACGATATTCTTCAAAAAAATCTAAAAGAGTACTAGCAGTTACTAAAATTGCAATTACAATAATATTTGCATAACTAGGTGTTGGTGGTAAATAGATGTCTGTATAAATTAAAATAGCTACAATTCCAAGTAAAATACAATTAAAAGGGGTAAATAAACTTTCTAAAAAATAATTATACCATTTTTTAGGTTTTGATTGTTTTATCTCATTAAAACCAAGATTTCTAATTTTCTCATCAGCTTCACCAGAAGAAAGACCATTTTCTTTTATATGGTACTTTTGTAAAAATTCTTCTTTTGGAAGCGTTGCCTCTAAACCATATAATTTGCTAACATTTACTTCATCCTTTATCATATTATTTGCCAATATTAATCATCTCCATTCTTTTGTATCATAAAGATTATACCACTAATTTTAAATATTAAAACAAAAATATGGAAAAAAATATAAATTTATGTTAAAATGAGACAGTAGGGACAGGTCTTAAATGTCTCATTGCATATAAAAATAATATTTATGAGACATTTAAGACCTGTCCCTACTGTCTCAAAAGGAGGTAAAGAGGAATGAAAAGAACTAGAGTTGCTGGAATTATTCCTATGGAAGATGGTTTTGCATTGATGCATAGGTTAGATGTAAAGAAAAACAAAGATTTTCAAGAATATTATACTTTCCCAGGTGGTGGATTAGAAATAGGAGAAACACCAGAAGAAGGAACTATAAGAGAAATTGAAGAAGAATTTGGAATTCATGTTAAAATAGTAAAAAAACTATATGAGTGTTATTCGGAAAGAAAGAATGAGTATGAAATTTTTTATTTGTGTGAATATGTAGATGGAGAATTTGGAACAGGAACTGGACCAGAGTTTTCAAATGACCCTAAATATGTAGATAGTGGAAAGTATATTCCAGAGATTGTAAAGAAAGAAGAAATTGAGAAAATTTTGCTATTACCACCAGATATAAAAGATAAATTTGTAATGGATTTTATAAAAAAATGAGAGAAAAGTAATATGAAATACTAATGGAAATATATGAGAATATTAGCAGATAACAAAGATGTTTTTGTATGAATAGCATACAAAGGCATTTTTTTTAATATATATGTAATAGAAAATTTAAAGAGGGAAAAGTTGAATAGTACGGAAATTTCAACATACAAGAAAGGAGAATTAGTAATTATGAAAAAAATACAAAGAAGATTAATTATTATATTAATAGTTGCTATTTTTTCATTAAGTTATTTAGCTATAAACAAAGAAGAACAATATATAGCTACAAATTCAGAAGTATTAAGTAATAAAAAAATAGGTTGGGGAATAAAAAGAAATGAAAATCATGAGCAACCAGATGTTGGAAGCAGTAATAAAAAGGTATTAGAAGAAAATGGAGGAATTTGTTTAGGAAATCCAGAAAAAAAATATCTATATCTAACTTTTGATGAAGGATATGAAGCAGGATATACTCCTCAAATTTTAGAGACATTAAAAGAAAACCAAGTAAAAGCAACATTTTTTATTACAGCACACTATGTAAATTCACAGCCTGACCTGGTAAAGCAAATAATAGAAGAGGGTCATATAATAGCAAACCATACTGTCTCACATAAGTCAATGCCAGACTTGACAGAAGAAAAAATTAAAACAGAAGTAATGGAATTACATCAAGTAATAAATGAAAAATTTAATTATGAAATGAAATACATAAGACCACCAAAAGGAGAATTTAGTCAAAAGACATTACAGGTAACAAATCAATTGGGTTATAAAACTGTCATGTGGTCATTTGCCTATGAAGACTGGAACGAAGACAAACAACCAGACGAACAATCCTCTAAAAAGAAGATACTAGACAACCTGCATAATGGAGAAATTATGCTGTTACATGGTAACTCAAAAACCAACACAAATATTTTAGATAGTGTCATAAAAGAAGCAAAAAACATGGGATACGAATTCAAAAATTTGGATGAATTTGAGTAATGTCGTGTCGCGTTGGGGACGTTTCCCTTGATACCATTTTTATGTAGACTAAAATATATCTTTAAGAGTTTTTTAATATAACTTAAGATATAGTTTAAGATATAGCTTAAGTAAAAGAGGCACTTTTAGTCTACATAAAAATGGTATCAAGGGAAACGTCCCCAACGCGACACCTAACACGACATGAGAAAGGATAGAGATATGAAAAAGAAACGTTATAGTAAGATTGATAGAATTTTAGAGATGCCAAAAGAGGTATGTACAGATATTCCAAAGATTATTATTACAGGGTTTGATGAAATGATTATTGAGAATTTTAAAGGAATACTGGAGTATGAGGAGTTTTTTGTTAGGATTAACACACATATTGGAATTATCAATATTAATGGATTTAATTTGAATTTAGAGAACATGACAAATGATGATATTAAAGTGTCTGGAAAAATTGAGAGTATTGATATAGAAAGGACAGTCGAATGATAATAAAGATTTTATTTAGCTATATAATGGGATATTTAAGTGTTACTATACAAGGGTATTATATAGAAAGATTTATTAATTTGTGTAGAAATAATAAAATTGCAATTTGGCATTTGAAAAGAAATAAAGAAATTCAGCTAGATTTTAGAGTTGGAATTCATGATTTTAAACTTTTAAGAGAGATTGCCAAAAAGACAAAATGCAAGATTAAAATAACAAGCAAAAGAGGGCTTCCGTTCGTGTTGCATCGTTATAAAAAAAGGAAGATATTTTTCTTATTGCTAATTGTTATGATAATTTTAACAATGTTATCCTCAAATTTTGTATGGAATGTGGATATTAAAGAGGAAAATGGGCAAGAATTGATAGATATTGCAAAAGATGTTGATGAAGCAGGATTAAAGATAGGGCAGTGGAAAGCAAAAGTAGATACTAAAGAAATTATTAATAAAATTAGATTGAAAAGAAAAGACATTGCATGGATGGGAATCGAGTTAAAGGGAACAAATGCAATAGTTAAGGTCGTAAAGGCTGAGAAAAAGCCAGATATAATAGATGAGGAAGAATATTGTAGTATCATTTCTAATAAGGCAGGAATTATTACGAAAGTAAATGCACAAACAGGGACAGCTAGTGTAAAAGTAGGAGATACAGTAAATATAGGAGATACATTAATTAATGGTTGGATGGAAGGAAAATACACAGGAATTAGATATGTTCATGCAAAAGGAGAAGTTCAAGCAAAAGTATGGCATACAAAATATAAAAATATTCCATATAATACTACGGAAAGAAGCAAAACAGGAAATATTCAAAATCAATATTCAATAAAATTAAATAATTTTAAAATAAATTTGTCTAAAGGGGTTTCAAAATTTAAAATTTATGATACAATAGAAGCAGAAAACAAAATGAAATTATTTTCAGACTTTTATTTGCCAATTTCAATTATCAAAACAACATATGAAGAGGTACAAGAAGAACAAAAAACACATGAAATAGAAGAGGCTAAGAACATAGGGATACAGCAATTACAAGAAGAATTAGATAATGAAATAAAAGACAAAGAAATGATTGTAGGCAAAAATATTAATACTTACGAAAAAGAAGACAGTATTGATGTTTATGTTACATATGAAGTTTTAGAAAATATAGGGACCAATGAGAAAATTGTATTTTAAGGGAGGAAGAAAACAAAATGGAAGAAAGAAGCCTTAGAATAACTGGAGCAGACAAAACATTTTTTAATAAAATAACAAATACATTAACTAGAATTTTAATACCAACCAGAATTGGAATTAATGGAATGTTAATTTCAATGAAAAGAAATAATGTACTAAAAACTTTTGAAATTTGTGAAACAGATAATGAAAATTACAATAAAGAAGACCTAGAAAAAAAATATGACACAGCTTATGAAGCATATTTAGGTTCTTTAGACAAATATGTAATGGATTCTATCTATAAAAAAGTAAAAAACAATACTGCATCAGAATTTGAAAAAAACGCATTATCAAGATATTATGAAGTAACAAGTCTAAAAGAAAGTGAATATATAGAATATAAATATAGAAAACAAAAATATTTAATGGAATTAGATTATGAGGGAATAAAAATAGATAGCAAAGAAAAACTAAAAGAAAAATATAATAAATTCTATATATCTAAAATGGACTCATTATACAAATCCATATTAAAGAATTACTCAATTAAAGTAGCAGACAATACAAGTAACTATGACTCTACAAAAGAATGGATTTATACAAAAATATTTCATACATTAGAAGAATACATACAAAATGTATTATCATTAAAAATAGAAAGCAATTATGATGAAACAATAAAAGATGTAGTAGCAGAATACGAAAAATATCAAGGTTATGAAGTAGGTAAATTAGACACAAGAGACAATATTGAAAAAAATATGATTTTACTTCGGAATTAGTAGAAAGTTATTCACACACAGTTTACCACTAATAGTTGCTGAACAATGTTATGAAAAACTATTAAAAGATGCAAGAACTTTAGTACAAGACACCAAAATGGCTGCAAAAAGAGAAAGAGCATATTCAATGCTAATAAACTTAATAGAAGACTATAATATCAAACTATTATCTACAAAAGTATATTGGGATTCTAGTAAAGAAAGAGACGAATACAAGCAATTTTGGAACAAATACCAAGAACTAACAAAACTAAAAGAAACAGACTTTATGGAATACATCAAGCAAAAAGAAATATTATTTATTAAAGATGATATTAAAAAACTTTCAAGAGGAAAAACAGACTATTCTAAAATTTTAAAATACTACAAAAGAAAATTAGTAGATTATGGAATAATGAGACAAATTAAAAATTCTTACATTTCAAAAGGAAAATACATAAAAATTAAGGAAGTAGCATAATATGTATGAAATAATATACCAAGATATAGAAGAAAAAAAAGAATATAAAGAAATAATAAAGAAAGTAATATCAAAATGTTTTAAAGAAGAAAATTTGGAAAATTCCAAATTATCCATTACGATTACCCTAACAACACCAGAACAAATCAGGCAAATAAACAAAACGTATAGGAATATCAATAAAGCAACAGATGTGCTTTCTTTTCCTATGTTTGAAAAAGAAGAACTAGAAAAAAAGATAGCCCAAAATGATTTTATCCATGAAGACATTTTAGGTGACATCATAATTTCAATTGAAAAAGTAGAAGAGCAGGCAAAAGAATATGAGCATAGTTTTGAAAGAGAATTTAGTTACATGTTAGTTCATGGATTTTATCACCTAATGGGATATGACCACATACAAGAAGAGGACAAGACAATAATGAGACAAAAAGAGGAAAAAGTGCTATAGTGTCGCGTTGGGGACGTTTCTTTTGGGACATTTTTATGTTAAGTGAAACGTTTTTACAATAATGATATTTTAATTAACATAAAAATGTCCCAAAAGAAACGTCCCCAATACGACATAACAAGAAAGGAGAGATATAAGTTATGGGAAGTAAAAAAAGAAAGAAGAAAAATAGTAGTGGAACTAAAGTTTTAATTGGAATATTAGTTGTTTTGATTATAGCAGCAGGTGGAGTAATGGGGTATAAAATTGTAAAAGACAAGAGAAATGAAAGTGAAAGTGTTTCAACTGATGGAAATAATATAATAACAGCTGAGATAGAAGATAAAAAGATACAAATTTTTAAGGGAAATGATAGACCAATTGCTGTTATGATAGATAATCACAAAGATGCTTGGCCACAAGCTGGTTTACAAAAGGCATATATGGTTTATGAAATTATTGTAGAGGGTGGAGAAACAAGGCTAATGGCTTTATTTAAAGGTGCAGATGTAGATAAAATAGGGCCTGTTAGAAGTGCTAGACATTATTTTATAGATTATGCAATGGAAAATGATGCGATATATACGCATTTTGGCGAAAGCCCACAAGCAGATAGTGATATAAAAAAATATAGTGTTAATGAAATTGATGGGATTGCAGAAGATGGAACTACTTTTTCACGTGTAAAGGACAAAGCTTCTCCACACAATGCAGTAACAAGTATCGAAAAGTTATTAAAATCTGCTAAAAATAAAAAATATAGAACAACATCAAATGAAAAAAGTGTATTAAATTATGTAACAGATGAAGTGAATTTAGAAGACGGACAAGAGGCTGTTAGTGTAACAATTCCACATTCTGATTTACAGACTGTAAAATATCTTTATGATGAAGAAAACAAAGTATATGAAAGATATGCAAGAGGTAAAGAACAATCAGATTGGACAACTAAAGAACCAATTACAACTAAAAATATTATAATAACTTTTTGTGACAATTACACATTAACAGATAAAGAAAATAAGGGAAGACAAGGATTAAAAAATATAGGTACATTTGATGGTTATTATATTACAAATGGTAAAGCTATTAAAATTAAATGTATTAAAAATGCTAGAGATGAAAAAACTAAATATCAAGACTTAGAGGGAAATGAAATAAAAGTAAATGATGGAAATACATTTGTAAACATTTGCCCAACAAATGCAAAAGTAATTATAGAAGAACCAGCACAATAATACATCTAATGTGTTATGTGATGTATGTTGGTTACATTCTGAAATAAATTTTGAAGAAGAAAGGAAGTAATTTTATGCAAATTTATGATACTGCAAATAGATTAGCACAAGAGATTAAGCAGTCAGAAGAATATGTGAATTATAAAATGGCAAAACAAGCTTTAAATTTGAATTCTACTTTAAAAGAGAAAATGCTACAGTTTGAACAAAAAAGGTATGAAACTCAAATAATGGCTATGCAAACAGGAAAACAAGATGAAGAAAAAATGAAAGAAATGCAAAACTTGTATGCAGAATTAGTAGAAATAGATGAAGCTAAGAAATTTTTTGAAGCAGAAACTAAGTTTAATATTATGATTGCTGACATTAATAAAATTATTGGAGAAGCTATTCGTGATGTTATGTAGTTAGAAACATATAAAATTTAGATTAGATATTTGGATTGTAAAGTTTTAATTTTTAAGTTATAACAAAATAATAGGAGTAGTAGTAAAAATGGATTTTGTTATAATAGTAGTTGTAATTTTAATTGCAATAATAGTGTTAAAGTATGTTTTTAGTTGTAAATTAAAAAAGTTAAAAAAACTTGGAGAAGATGAAGAATTAGACAATTTGGCAAGTTCATATCCAAGTAATGTAGAAATGTGCAAGGAGTATCTTAAGAAATTAAAAAATGAAACAGTTAAAATAGAAGAAAATCAAGGAGCAGAGGCAAGTTTATATATAGCAATTAGTAATAAAATATTGATTGCAAATATTCAAAAAAGTTACACCAGAATTCAAACAATTGCGCATGAGTGTTTACATTCTGTGCAAGATAGAAAAATATTATTATTCAATTTTATATTTTCTAATATATATCTTCTATATTTTATAATAACTGCAATTTTAATAGTTTTTAAGATATTGCCAAGTAAAATGTTATTTTTAAACATTTTCTTAATTTTAAGCTTAGTTTATTATATGGTTAGAATTTTTTTAGAAAACGATGCTATGATAAGGGCAAGGTATTTAGCAAAAGAGTATATGGAAGAAAAGAAAATTTCTTCGCAAAAAGAAATTGAAAAATTAGTTGCAGGTTTTGACAAAATTAATAAAATAGGTATGCCATATATTCACTATTATTTTTTTGCAGGAATATTAATAAAAATGCTTATTTTGTCCATTTTGTGTTGGATTTTTTAGTTATTGAGAATTTAAGTAGGTAAAAATATATTCCATCTATCATTTTTGTAGTATTTTATGAAACAACCTTGAAAGTTATGACTTATTACCCGACAGTTTTTTTGAAAGGCGAAAAAATTCTTAAAAACTAAATAAAATTTAAGAGATTTTTTAAAATTTATAGATATAAAAAAGTTTTATACACAATAGTTTTTAAAGTTTTCACACTTAATAAACACTATTGTGTATAAAATTTTTTTATATCAAAAAATCTTATTTAAAAATCTTTGAAGTTCTAATTATATTTAAGAATTTTTCCATTTTATAAAAAACTGTCGGGTAATAAGAAAATTATGCAAACTTATTGACAGCAAAAATAATTATTGTTAAAATGAGTTTGAAAAAGTTATTATGAGATATTTTTGAAAATAGTAGAACATTGAAAATTGAAGTAAAACTCTTGTTTAAGTAAAGGTAGAAAAAGCCGAAAAGCTTTACATTAATAAAAGTTCAATTCTTATTTTTGGCTTTTTGTATAAAGCAATGCATACTATTTTTAAAAGAAGTAAATAATAATAAAAATTAAAAATTTCATATTAAAACAAAAGAAATATAGGAGGATTTGGATTGATGAAAAATATAAAAGAAATAAAAAAAGCAAACAAGGGTATAACTTTAATAGCATTAGTAATTACAATAATAGTATTGTTAATACTTGCAGGAGTAGCAATTGCAACTTTAACAGGAGAAAATCGGAATATTAACAAAGGCACAAACTGTAAAAAATAAAACAACGGAGGAAGAAGCTAGAGAAAAAGTGCAAATAGCAGTAATGGGAAGCTATGGAGCAAATGGAACAATA
>JAAWEC010000014.1 GCA_022794095.1 Clostridia bacterium | reverse complement strand
ATATTTAAGGTAAGGGTGAAAAGGTGAGGTAAGAGCTCACCGCCACTATGGTGACATAGTGGGTCAGTGTAAACCCCATCTGAAGCAACACCTAAATAGAAGATTAAGTCTGCTCGACGCCTTCTAATTTGCGTGGCTTGAGATATATAGTAATATATATCCTAGATAAATGACTATTTTAAAAGACAGAACCCGGCTTACAGATTTACTCTTTTTTTGATTTTTAGATAAAAACTAAAAAAACTATTGAAATCTTTGAAAGAATATGATAATATACTTTTACGTATTAATTCTATTATGATATTTTAAATCCTGTTATAACATATTTGTTATATTATTTCAAACAACTTAGGCAATATTCAAAATGGTATTTAGTTCGAATAGTTTTTTACGTAAATTCAAAACAAAGGAGGTGAATTTCCTATGGAACAACAAATTTTAGATATTCTTTTAGAAATGAAACAACAAATGAAAAACTTAGAATTAGGACAAAAAGACCTAAAAGAATCAATACATAGACTAGAAGAAAGACAAACTAGGCTAGAAGAAGGTCAAGCAAGACTAGAAGAAAGACAAACTAGGTTGGAAGAAAATCAAGCAAGACTAGAAGAAAGACAAACTAGGTTGGAAGAAAATCAAGCAAGACTAGAAGCAAGACAAACAAAACTGGAAGAAAATCAAGCAAGATTAGAAGAAAAACAAAATATTTTAGAAGAAGGGCAAAATAATTTACAAAAAGAGCAAAAAAGCTTAAGACAAATGTTCAATGATGTTATTAACAAAGAGTTATATAAAATCAATCTACTATTAGATAATATTGTTAATAAAGAATTGCCAGAAATAAAAGCATCAGTAAGAAACATTGAAAATGTCGAATTGCCTGAAATTAAGGGACAACGTGCAATAGATAGTTCTAATATTGCTAAAATTTTAAAAAAGCAAACAGAAATGAATTTACGAAACGAAAAACATTTTCAAATGTCTTAAAATTCAAAAATAATTCTAATTAAGTTAAAATGTTATAGTTTAGCATAACATAAATTGCTAAATTGTAACTTTTTTTTATTCAAATTTTGCCAAAAGTCTTTAAAAAAACAAGAAAATAGTATAAAATGATAAAAAATATATTATTAGGAGAGGAATATGAATAAAAAATGGCAAATTTATGAAACAGATGAGAATAAAATTAATGAAATACAAGAAAAATACAAGATAAACAAACTATTAGCCACAATATTAGTAAACAGAAATATCACTAAAAAAGAAGATATAAGATTATTTTTAGAACCAACTAGAAACGATTTTCATGACCCATTTTTAATTACAGACATGAAAGTAGCAGTAGAAAGAATAATCAAAGCCATTAAAAATCAAGAGAAAGTAACAATTTATGGAGATTATGATGTTGATGGAATTACAAGTATAACTGTTTTAAAAAGTTTTTTAAATGACAGAGGTTTAGAAGTAGAAAGCTATATTCCAAATAGATTAGAAGAGGGATATGGTCTAAACAAAGAAGCAATCGAAAGAATTGCAAATGATGGTTGTGAACTTATGATTACTGTTGATTGTGGGATTTCTGCAATAGAAGAAATTGATTATGCAAATTCACTTGGAATTGAAACAATTGTAACTGACCACCATGAGCCAGGAAATACATTGCCAAAATCTTATGCAGTAGTTGATAATAAAAGAAAAGACAGTAAATATCCTTTTCGTGAACTCGCAGGAGTAGGAGTTGTTTTTAAATTAATACAAGCAATTAGTATAACATTAGAACTAAAAGCAGAAGAATATTTAAAATATTTGGATATAGTGTGTGTTGGAACTATATCAGACATTGTGCCATTAATAAATGAAAATAGAGTAATTGCAAAATTAGGATTATTATTAATTGGTCAAACAAGAAATATTGGTTTACGTTCTATCATAAATTCTTCTGGATATAGCAAAATAGATTCAAATAGTATTTCTTTTGGAATTGCACCTAGAATTAATGCTTGTGGAAGAATGGGAAAAGCGGAAGAAGCATTAGAATTATTGCTATCCAAAAATTATAATAAGGTAAGTGAACTAACCAAACATCTAAATGAACATAATCAATTAAGGCAAGAAACAGAAAAAAATATTTTTGAAAGTGCAATGGAACAAATAAAAAATGAACACTTAAATGAAAAAAATACTATCATAGTAGGTGGAGAAAATTGGCATCATGGTGTTATTGGAATTGTATCATCTAAAATTACAGAAATGTATTTTAAACCAAGTATTTTACTTAGTTTTGAAGAAGACGGTATAGGAAAAGGTTCACGGAAGAAGTATCCCTGGATTTGATTTACATGATAGCCTAATGCAATGTACAGATATAATTGAAAAATTTGGTGGACATAGTATGGCAGTTGGTATTAGTGTAAAAAAAGAAAACTTTTCAAAATTCAAAGAAAAGTTTGAAGAAATTGCTTCTAATGCTCAAATTGATGAAATTATACCAGTAATCCAAATTGATAGCAAAATTGATGTAAAAGATATTAATAAAGAAATGGTTGAAAGTTTAAAAGAATTAGAACCTTTTGGCGAGGGAAACAGGATGCCAATATTTGCTTTTAAAAATCTAAAAATTGATTCAATTCGTGCATTATCTGAAGGAAAACATCTAAAACTAACATTAAAAGATAATAATACAATTATAAGCGCAATTGGATTTAATTTAGGAAATTTAGCAGAAGAATATCGAATTGGAGATAAAATTGATGTAGTGGGTGTCTTAGAGATAAATAGTTTTAATGGAGTAGATAGTTTGCAAATAAATATGAAAGATGTAATGAGGTCGCTATAAAAAAAGAAAAAAACCTCTACCGAGGTTTATTCTTATCTTTTACTTTTTTGTTGCTTTTCTTATTACTAGAAAAAAGAGAGTATAAAAAGCAAACAACACTCATTACTCCAAAAAATATTTTAAAACAATAGAATATTTTTTGGGTAAATTCACTATGACTGTAAAATTCTGCTTGGTCTGCTAAAAATAGTAATACTAAAAGAATTAGACTATCAACAAAAAAATAAAATTTGTTTTCCATTGGAAATTCCTCCTTTGAAGTAAAACCAAAAACACACCCATTTGGGCTAAGTTACGAAAATATTATAACATAGTTACATAAAAATATCAAATTGTATAAAGAGGTGAAACAAGTGCAAGAAGAAAAAGAAATAACAATTCAAGATGTAATAAATAAAAGAAAACAACATACAAGAAAAATAGACACAAAACTAATCATGAAAGCATACAACTATGCTAAATCTAATCATGGAGACCAATGCAGGCATTCAGGAGAGCCATATATAATACATCCACTTAATGTTGCATACATTTTAGCAGACATAGGATTAGATGATAGCACAATTTGTGCTGCACTTTTACATGATGTTGTAGAAGATACAGAAGTAACAGATGCAGACATTAGGCATGAATTTGGAATAGAAATTGCAGAAATGGTTGAGGGTGTTACAAAGCTTGGAACAGTACAATTTGCATCTATCGAAGAACAACAAGTAGAAGATTATCGAAAGATGTTTTTAGCTATGGGAAAAGACATTAGGGTTATCCTAATAAAATTAGCTGACAGACTTCATAATATGAGGACACTTAAATTTTTAAAAAGAGATAGACAAATTGCAAATGCCAAAGAAACAATGGAATTATATGCACCACTTGCAAATCGTTTAGGATTATATTCTATAAAATGGGAATTAGAAGATTTAGGTTTTAAATATCTATATCCAGAAGAATATCACGAATTAGTAGAAGGAATTAACAAAAAGAGAGAAGAAAGACTACAATTTATTGAAAAAATTATGGATGATATTCGTACTCAACTAAAAAAGCAGAAAATAGAAGCAGAAGTTACAGGAAGAGCAAAGCACCTGTATAGTATATATCGAAAAATGAAAAGAGATAATAAAACTTTAGACCAAATTTATGACTTATTTGCATTACGTATTTTAGTTCATTCTATTAAGGAATGCTATTCAGCTTTAGGAGTTGTACATGAAATGTATAATCCAATGCCAGGTAGATTTAAAGACTATATAGCAGTGCCAAAACCTAATATGTATCAGTCTATTCATACTACTTTATTAGGAGATAAAGGAACACCTTTTGAAGTACAAATTCGTACAGCAGACATGCACCGAATTGCTGAATTTGGTATTGCTGCACATTGGGCATATAAAGAGGCAAATTATTTTGGCAAAAAGACATCTGTAAAAGTTGAAGAAGATAAATTAGCATGGCTTCGTGAAACTTTAGAGTGGCAAAAAGAGATGCAAGACCCACAAGAATTTTTAAATACTCTAAAAACTGAATTATTTGAAGATGAAGCATATGTATTTACACCTAAAGGAGCAATTAAGGTTTTACCTAGAGGAGCTACTCCAATTGACTTTGCATATGCGATTCATGCAGAAATTGGGCATCATATGACAGGTTGCAAAATAAATAGTAAGATGATGCCAATTATTACAAAATTAAAAACAGGAGACATTGTTGAAATAATCACATCTGAAAATTCTAAAGGACCTAGTAGAGACTGGCTAAAATTTGTTAAAAGCACAAGTGCAAAAAATAAAATCTTAGGTTGGTTTAAAAAAGCACAAAGGGCAGAAAACATTGAAAAAGGAAAAGAACTAATCGAAAAAGAAGTCAAAAGAATTGGTTTTACACATACAGATTTATTCAAAAATGAATATATAGAACCAATGCTAGACAAATATAAATATAAAAACTTAGATGAAATGCATGCAGCAGTCGGGTTTGGAGCAAATTCTGCTGTAAAAGTAATTGCTAGAATGCTACAAGAATATAGAAAAGAACATGAGGAAGAAAACATCGAAGCTAAAATAGAAGAATTAGCCAAAGCAAGACAGAAAAAAACAAAACCATCAAGTTCAGGAATTATTGTAAAAGGAATAGACAATTGCTTAGTAAAACTATCAAAATGTTGTAATCCACTTCCAGGAGATGAAATTGTTGGCTATATAACAAAAGGAAGAGGAGTTTCAGTTCATAGAAAAGACTGTATAAATGTAGAAGAATTAATATCAGAAGAAAATAGAATGATTGAAGTAGAATGGTATAAGGAAAACGAATCATCTTATCAAGTAGATATAGAGGCATATGCAAATGACAGAAGTGGATTATTGATGGATATTTTAAAAGAAATTGGAACAACAAAGGCAAAAATATTAGGAGTAAATACAAAAACAACAAAGCAACAAATTGCCATAATTGAAGTGACACTTGAAGTAGAGAACCTAGAAGAACTAAATAAAGCTCAAAAGGCAATAAGAAAAGTAGAGGGAGTATATGAAGTTCAAAGAAAGAAATAATGTCGCGTTGGGGACGTTTCTTTTGGGACATTTTTGTGAAATTTGGTACACTTAGTCCGAGCTAAAGTTCGACGTGAACATTACTCCATATATTTCAAATAATTTTTAAATTTATTCCAATCACATTCGATACAGCATAATATTTATATATAAATATTTTTAGATATATATAAGTAATAAAAAATCAAGTAGATGTGTCCCAAAATTCACAAAAATGTGAAAATGAAACATCCATAAAGATAAGAAAGGAAGTAAGATAAATGATATTAAAAGAACTAAAGATTGATACTTGGATAGGAGATCCAACTAATTGTTATATTGTGGTAGATGAAAAGTCTAAAGAAACTATGGTAATTGACCCAGCAGGAGATGTGGATAAAATAGAAGAGTTAATCGGCATTATGGAAGGAAAGCTTAAATATATTTATTTGACGCATTGCCATGGTGACCATATTTTTGGAGTAACAGAACTTAAAAATAGATGTGGTGGAAAAGTTTTGATTCATAGAGAAGATAGTGAGGGGTTAAACAATTCACAAGTTAATCTTACACCATATATTGGAATTGGAGATATTGAATTAGAAGCAGATTCTCGAATAGATGATGGGGATTTAATTCATTTGGGAAATTTGGAATTTAAGGTTTTTCATACACCAGGTCATACAAAAGGTGGAACTTGCCTTTATTGTGAAAAGGAAAATTGCTTGTTTTCTGGTGATACTATTTTTAGAGGTACTTGGGGAAGAACTGATTTGCCAACTTCTAGTAGAGTTGATATTATAAAGTCAATTGAAGAAAAGATTATGGTTTTGCCAGATGATACTATTTTGTATCCAGGTCATGGCATGATGGCAATGCTAAAGGATGAAAAGCCAATTTATTTGGAATTAAAGCCAAAGTTGTTTTAGAAAAGTATTGTTAGATGATATTTTATTTTAGTTGCGAAATATTATAAAAGAAAGAAAGTGATAAATATGAATAAAACAGAGCCAAGAACATTAGCAGGATTTATGGAATTATTGCCAAATGAGCAAATATTATTTGAACAAATGAAAAACACAATAGAAAATACATATCAAAGATATGGATTTTTACCATTAGACACACCAATTATAGAACTATCAGAAGTACTACTTGCAAAAGCAGGTGGAGAAACAGAAAAGCAAATATATCGTTTTAACAAAGGAGAAACAGACATATCTTTACGATTTGACCTAACAGTGCCACTTTCAAAATACGTAGCCAAAAACTATGGAAATTTAAGCTTTCCATTTAGAAGATATCAAATTGGAAAAGTATATCGAGGAGAAAAGACACAAAAAGGAAGATTTCGTGAATTTTATCAATGTGATATTGACATTATAGGAGACGAAGAACTAGACATCATAAATGATGCAGAACTTCCAAGTATTATTTATACTATATTTAGAGAATTTGGGTTTAAAGAATTCACTATTTGCATAAATAACCGTAAAATTTTAAATGGACTTTTCGAAAATTTAGGTCAAAAAGAAAATGCAACATCAATATTAAGGATTATTGATAAAATTGACAAAATAGGTAAAGAAGCAGTTATAGAGGAACTAACTAAACTAAATGTAAAAGAAAATGAAATTGAAAAAATTATGAACTTTATTGCAATAGATGGAGTATCAGACGAAAAAATAGAAAAGCTAGAAAAATTAGGAATTGAAAATGAAGTATATACAAAAGGTGTAGAAGAATTAAAAGAAGTTGTAAAAAACATCAGATTATTTGGAGTGCCAGACAACAATTTTAAAGTAGATTTAACTATTGCAAGAGGTTTAGATTACTACACAGGAACAGTTTATGAAACATTTTTAAATGATTATAGAGAGGTACGGAAGTGTATGTTCTGGTGGCAGATATGAAAACTTAGCAGAATATTATACAGATAAAAAATTACCGGGTGTTGGGATTTCAATTGGATTAACTAGATTATTTTATAAACTAAATGAACTAAACTTAATCAAGGCAGAACAAAAATCGGTGGCTCAAGTGCTAGTAATACCAATGTTAGAAAATTTAGAAAAACCAATATCTTTAGCAACTAATCTAAGAAAGCTTGGAATAAAAACAGAAATTTATTTGAATAATAAAAAGTTAAAAGCAAAATTCAAATATGCTGACAAATTGAAAATTCCATATGTTGTGGTAATTGGAGAAGATGAAATTGAAAATAATTGTGTAAATATAAAAAATATGGAAACAGGGGAAGAAACAAAAGTTAAAATGGAAGCTGAAGAAATAATGAAAGTTGTAAAGTTGGTGGATTAATCTGAAGTTATTAACAAATAGGATTTTGGGGCCGTCCCCAAATCCTATTTATACAACAAAGTAATTTTATTCCCATTTTTCTCTATAAAACCATCATCTTTCAAAAGCTTTAATTCACGCATCATAGCACTTCTATCAATACTCAAATAATCAGCCAAATCAGTTAAAGAGAAAGGCAAAGAAAAAGTCTTATTTAAATTTCTAGTAGAAAGCATAGTAAAATAGCCAATTAACTTATCTCTAATAGACCTTTTAGTAAGCAACTCAATTCTCATATTCAAATCTGTAACCTTACTTAAAATCAATTCTGGCAAATCCTCTGATAAATCTTGATGAAACTTACAATTATTTCTACATTTGTGCCTAATGTCATTATAACCATAAAAAAGCACAATGCATTTTTCACGTGCTTCAACAAGTAATTCATTATTAGTAGTAATAGTATAAAAAACCTCACCAAAAACATCATTTTTAGAAAAATGCTCAACAATAGTCCTATTACCATTTAAATCATAGCGAACTAAATCTGCGTTGCCATTTACTAAAATACAAAATTGATTTCTTTTTTTGATGTAACTTGTAATAACTTCATTTTTAGAAAAAGTTTTTTTCTGAACCTTATGACAGCAATTTTCAAATTTTTGTACAAATTCACCAATATTAAAATTTATATCCATTTTAAAATCCTTTCGACAAACATTATAACAAAAATAAGTTGCAAATGCAACATATAATTACAAAGGTATAAAAGAGATATTCATAATTTCAAAAGATGTAAGAAAAGAAAAATTCCAATGTCACAAATTTTCAATTTGTTGCTTATGCAACAGAAAATAGATGTATTTAATATATAATAAAATAAACCATATTTATTGTAGAAAGAAATAAGTTTAAGGTTGAAAAAGTTGAAAATAATTATAATTCTTTTCCAACTAGATTTGTATCTGAGAAAGGAAAAAAAATGAAAATTATTAAAAGAAATGGGCGAGCAGTTGATTATGACAGAGAAAAGATAAAAATAGCTATTGAAAAGGCAAATCAAGAAGTAAGAAAAACAGATAGGGCTACAAGAGAAGATATAGACAAAATCATTGAATATATTGAAGAATTTGGCAAAAAAAGGATGTTAGTAGAAGATGTTCAAGACATTATAGAAGAAAAGTTAATGGAAATTGGAAAATATGAACTATCAAAAAAATATATTGTATACAGATATACAAGGGCATTAGTTAGAAAGCAAAATACTACAGATGAGTCAATTTTAGGGCTTATTCGAAACGAAAACAAAGAATTGTCAGAAGAAAACTCTAACAAAAACACAATACTTGCATCTACCCAAAGAGATTACATTGCAGGCGAAGTATCAAGAGATTTAACTAAAAGATTATTATTGCCAGAAAAAATTGTTAAAGCAGATGAAGAGGGAGTTTTACATTTTCATGATGCAGACTATTTTGTACAACCAATTTTTAATTGTTGTTTAGTTAATATTGCTGATATGTTAGACAATGGTACAGTAATGAACGGAAAATTAATAGAAAGTCCAAAAAGTTTTCAAGTGGCATGTATAGTAACAACACAAATTATTGCAACAGTTGCAAGTAATCAATATGGAGGGCAATCAATAGATTTAATACATTTAGGAAAATATTTAAGAAAAAGCTATGACAAATACAAAAAAGAAATGCAAGAAAAATATAAAGAAAAAATAAAAGAAGAACAAATAGAAGAAATCGTACAAGATAGGTTAAAAGTGGAATTAAAAGCAGGAGTACAAGCAATTCAGTATCAAATTAATACACTAATGACAACTAATGGGCAAACACCTTTTGTAACTTTGTTTATGCATTTAGAAGAAAATGACCCATATATAAAAGAAAATGCAATGATTATCGAAGAAGTACTACAACAAAGGTTAGAAGGCATAAAAAATGATAAAGGGGTATTTGTAACTCCAGCTTTCCCAAAACTAGTTTATGTTTTAGATGAATGCAATAACCTAACTGGTGGAAAATATGACTACTTAACAAAATTAGCAGTAAAATGTTCTTCAAAAAGAATGTATCCAGATTATATTTCTGCAAAAAAAATGCGTGAAAATTATCAAGAAAACATATTTAGTCCAATGGGATGTAGAAGCTTTTTATCTCCATGGAAAGATGAAAAAGGCAATTATAAATTTGAGGGAAGATTTAATCAAGGTGTTGTAAGCATAAATTTGCCACAAATTGGAATTGTTGCAAATGGTGATGAAGAAGTATTTTGGAAAGAGTTTAGTGAAAGGCTAGAATTATGCAAAGAAGCACTAATGTGCAGACATTATGCATTATTAGGAACAAAATCAGATATTAGCCCAATCCATTGGCAATATGGTGCTGTGGCACGTTTAAAAAAAGACGAAACAATAGACAATTTATTATATGGGGGATATTCTACTATTTCTTTAGGATATATTGGATTATATGAAGTCACAAAATTAATTACAGGAGAATCGCATACAACCGAAAAAGGGCATGAATTTGCAATAAAAGTTATGAAACATTTAAGAGAAGCAGTTGACAAATGGAAAAAAGAAACAAATATTGGTTTTGCATTATATGGAACACCAGCAGAGAGTTTATGTTATAAATTTGCAAAAATTGATAAAGAAAAATTTGGAACAATAAAAGATATAACAGACAAGGGATATTACACAAATTCATATCATGTAGATGTAAGAGAAAAAATAGATGCTTTTGACAAATTATCATTTGAAAGCGAATTTCAAGAAATATCATCAGGAGGAGCAATTTCTTATATTGAAATACCAAACATGAATAAAAACATAGAAGCATTAGAAACAATTGTTAAATTTATTTATAACAATATCTTGTATGCAGAATTTAATACAAAATCAGACTTTTGTCATAACTGTGAATTTGATGGGGAAATAACTATAAACAAAGACAATGAATGGGAATGCCCAAATTGTGGAAATAAGGACCATAGCAAAATGACGGTAGTTAGAAGAACATGTGGATATTTGGGAGAAAACTTTTGGAACGTTGGAAAAACAAAAGAAATAAAACAAAGAGTTATGCATTTGTAGGATTTGGGGACGGCCCCCAAATCCTATTTTTGTTGTGTAGGCAAAATCTTTGATTCTACCTATACAACAAAAATATATTCTACACAAATTTGCTAAAGAAAATTTGGAAGGCGAACAAAAACAGAGTATGTAAAGTTATCAAATAGGAAAGTTAAAATTATGATAATTGTTCTCTTGCTTTATTTTCAAATTCATCATCTAATGGCTCTAGGACAATGTCTTCATTATACTTTCTGTCTAAGCAATATTTTATTATATAGTCACTAAGTTGAGGGTTTTTAGATAGTAAAGGACCATGCAAATATGTGGCAATAACATTTTTTTGGAAGAAACCTTCATTGGAAGCTCCAAATTGATTGCCATTTCCAGATAATACTTTGCCAAATGGTGTTGATATATTATATGTTTGGCCACCATGGTTTTCAAAACCAATAATTTTTACTTTTTTATCATTTAATTCAGCTTCTATTACAATATTTCCAATACATCTTTTTTTTCTGTCATTAATGGCTTCAGTGTAATAATCAAAGATTTCCAAACCTGGAATGATATTGCTATCCACATCTTTATAATATTTGCCAAAAAGTTGATAACTTCCACAAATAAGTAAGAAAAAAACACCATTATTGATTGCTTCTTGAATGGAAATTTTATATTGAATTAGGTCTTTGGCTAAAATTCCTTGTTCTTGGTCAGCTCCACCACCAGAGAAAACTAAGTCATAATCATTAAAATTAGGGGGAGTATCTCCAATAGAGTATGGCTCAATAATTGCTTTAAATCCACGTTGTTGTAAACGATAGCGTAAGATTTGGATATTTCCATAATCTCCATATAATTCTAAAATATCTGGATAAAGGTATAGTATTTTTAATTCTTTCATAATTAACTCCTTTGTGAGACAGTAGGGACAGGTCTCATTTGTTTCATACTTTTTGTTGTTTTTGTTTTAAATTATGAGACAAATGAGACCTGTCCCTACTGTCTCATAATTTCAGTTCTTGTTGGCTGTAAGGCAGTGTAGTTGGCAATGACATATTTTTTTATATCGGTTTTGTAAAGTGCATTTACTGCTTCTTGTAAATTAGTATATGGCTCGATTTTATCAATAGGAAAACCAGCAGTTTTTATTCTAATTGCAATGTCATAAGCACGAGTTCCAGATGTGATAATTCTTGCAACATTATTTAAATTGTAAAAGTTAATGTCCCAAATCCAAGATACATCATGTCCATCTGCCAAATTGTCATTTAAAACAAATAACAATTCTTTTTCTTCATCATCTTCATTTAGAATTCTTAGGCTGACATTGCTTCCAGTTGGATTTTTAGCAAGATTTATAATTGTTGGAATTCCTTTTATTTTTAGTTCTTCTAATCTTCCATTGTTTAAAACAAATTCAGATAATGCTTTTTGCATAATAGTAGTGTTAATAGAATATATAGAACAGCATGCAATTGATGCTACAAAATTGTAAATATTATAAATACTATTAAATTTTGTTTTGTATGTAATGCCATCTACTAAAAAAGAACGATTTTTTAAGTCTACATTTGTGGCTAATTTATAAATTTCATTATCTCCATAGCTGCAATTTGGACATTTGAATTTTCCAATATGAGAATATTGATAATATTCATATTCAATACGGGTATGGCAAAATGGACAAAATTTTCCTTCACCTGCTTCTTTCATATCATTTGTTGCATGAGAGTATTTTTCAACACTGAAGTAATAGGTGTTGTGATTTTCTATGTTTGCTTGTCCGAAGCCTTGCAACATTAGGGTCATCATTATTTAAAACTAAATTTCCAGTATATGTTTTTAAAAAGTCATTTATTTTTAAAATTAAAGCTTCTACTTCACCATTTCTATCTAATTGGTCACGAAAGAAGTCAAGAATTACTAGAGTATCTAACTTTAAATCTTTAAAAATAACAGGAACATAACCTTCGTCAACTTCAAAAACTAAATAGTCTGCTTTTACTTTTCCTGTTAGAGTACAGTGTTTTAAAATAGTTGATAAAATTCCAGTTTCCATGTTGTTGCCCTCTGTATTGCTAATTATTTTCTTTTCATCAGTTTTTAGAATATAACCAATGATGTTGTTTGTCATGGTTTTTCCATTTGTTGCTGTTACTGCAATAATAGGACAATCTATTTTGAAGTATCTAAATATTTTAGGATTCCAGTCATAGGCTATTTTTCCAAGAAAATTACCACCATTTTTGCCTGCTAATTTTAGACCTAAATGAAGAATTTTCATGGATAATATAATAAAAAAGTTTTTCATTTTTAATTTATTCCTCCTAATGTGAAATTTACAATTATTTTTTAATCTATAAATTATAATTATTATACAATAAGATATATCTATTTTCAAGGATTTTTAAGCCTTTTTTATATTATAGGAAACTTGCTAACATAAATCAATAGTTATAGGAAAATTTTCAAAAAAATTGTATTACTAATTTTTAGCATGACAAATAGCACTCTATGCAGAGCGTTGGTTATGTAAAGT
>JAAWEC010000013.1 GCA_022794095.1 Clostridia bacterium | reverse complement strand
GTGTTACTTATGGAAAATGTAATAGTAGGTGGAATTCCAAATACTTATTATAATTTAGAAGGACTAAATGGAAATAGTGATGCTATAGAAGTGATTGAATAATTATAATATACAAAATAGCATATATCATTGCTGATATATGCTATTTCTAATTTTTGGTAGCGAAGATGTGATTCGAACACATGACCCTTCGGGTATGAACCGAATGCTCTAGCCAACTGAGCTACTTCGCCACATAATAAAACAATATCTATTATAAATGTAGTTTGAACATTTGTCAAGATAAAAATACAAGAAAATTAAATTTTTTTATCTTATTTTTTCATCATTATTTTTCTCTTCATTTGTTTGTTGTTCTGGTATTCTATTTTTTGTTTGATTTATTTGTACTTGTTGAGATTTTGAAAATGTTGAATTAGGCTTAGTTTCTTTTATATAATTTTTAGCTGTTGCTAATTTTGCCATTTCTTCTACATTTTTTAATGCTTTTGTTAATTCGTGTTTTTGCTCAGGTGTTCCTTCTGGACAATCTAAAACTTGTTGTTCATGTGTTTGTACATCATCTTCACGTCCAAAAACAGTATTACCAACCTCTGACAATTTAGCAGCAGATTCCATACTTGTATTTTCGTTTTCTATTATTTGATTACTGTTATTTTTTAATTCTTCTTTTTCTTTCATATTTCACCTCAATATAAACTTCTACTTTTCAATTATAACACATAATACGCGAGAAAATCAAGGCTTTTTTGATTTAACTTGTTGATGTTGTTTAAGTAGAAGCTTTTTTGAAAAAAATTAATTAAAAATTTAAACCCCAAATGTTTCATAAAATGAAACATTTGGGGTAGACACATAGCACATTATCAGTAATAAATGCACAATGTGTCTAATGACCGAAGAATAGCATTTTTAAATTCGATATTCTTCGGATCTAATATCCAGTGCGTTCCATTAAATGAACGCCTGGCTTCAGCAATTTTGATACCGTCATTGTTAAATATGACGGCACTATTTGTCTGAAGACCATTGTGAATATACTCTATTCTTCCCATAAGTATTCACCTCCTTATGGGTCTCTGCCTAAAAATAAAAAGGCAGGTGCTAGAACTGTAAAACAATTCCATCAATAGTTGCTTATTAAATTATACATCAAGATTACATAAAAGTCAAAAATTAACAACCAAAACTTTTATATATGACCTTAAAAGCCAGTAAATTCAATAAATTTTACGAAAGTGCAAAAAACATATACAAAAAAGCACAAAGAAATATAAAAATGTTGAAAAATGTGGTTTTTTTATAAAAGATTAAAATTTTCGTAAATGAAAATTGACGTTTCATAAAAAGAATAAATCAAAATTGCACAAAGGTGATAATATTTAGGCAAGCAAAAGAGGTGAGAAAATGATAGATAAAATCTGTACATTTCTAACCAATAGAATTAGAAAAGAAATGCCAGATATTGATGATGAAAGAGCAGAAGTAATCAATTATGGATTACAAAATATTATAGGAGAAATACCAAAGACATTTCTTGTACTAATTATTGCTTATTTTTTAGGAATTTGGAAAGAAACATTACTAACATTTATTTTATTAATACCTTATAAAAATGCTTCTGGAGGATTTCATTTAAAAACGCATCTAGGTTGCATAATAGGAACTACAATATTTTATTGTGGAATACCAGTATTAGCTAAATTACTTATAATAAATGAAATAGTAAAATACATAATAATAGGAGCTTTATGGATTTTTGGAATGTGTATGATTAGATTATATGCACCAGCAGATACAGAAAATGTACCAATATTAACAAAAAAAGATAGAAATAGAAAAAGAGTTATTGCATTTGTTACCTTTTCAGTTGGTTTAGTTATAGCTGGAATTATCAATAATAGTACTATTTCAAATATTATAATATTTGGATATTTATTGCAAACTTTAATGATAACTAAATTAGCATACAGATTAACTAATAATAAATATGGATATGAAGTATATGGAGATGCTTCAGTTCAAAATGTGTAATACAAAAAAATAATTTTGTATTATAAATTTTACTAAAGAAAGGGGATTTTAGAATGTTAAAATTCTTAGCAAAAACAGCAGAAAAATATGCTAGAGCAACAAATACAGCATGTATCGTAATGTGGATATTTCATCAACCAAAAATGCCAGCAAGCTTAATAAAAAAAGATTAATTTGTTAAATATTGGCAAAAATAGTACGAAATCTTATTTTTGCCAATCCGTGTAACTTAAAAGTTACTTAGAACAATCCAACCAAAAAACAGCTTTTTGTAAAAGCTGTTTTTTGGTATTTAATAAAGTTCTATTTGTTGAGAGAAAAACTTATCTGTTTTTGAAGTATATAAATTGCTGTTCTTATTTTTTTTGATAATTTTACGAACTTCAAATAGTCCTAAACCTGTATGACCATTTTTACCAGAAAAGCCTTTATTAAATATTTCTTCAGTATTAACATCTTTATTGTTATAAGTATTTTCAATGATAATTAATTGTCTGTTGTTTTTTGTGTCATTTCTAAAAGTTATATTAATTATTTTGTCTTCACATTCTTTACTTGCTTCAATGGCATTATCTAAAAGGATACCTAAAATTCTTGCGAATTCATAAATTTTCATTTTTAAAGTATTTAAATCTAATAAAAATGTCATATTTATTTTAATATCTTCATCTTCTGCTTCATGATATTTGCTAGCAAGTAAGTTATAAATACCGAGGATTATTAATTATTTCTGGGTTTAACAAATATAAATTATTTACTTTTTGACAGTCATCTTCTAGTTCAATATAATATTTTTTTAAGCCTTCCATATCATTTGTTCTTACATATCCACCAATTGTTGTAACAATATTGTCAAAATCATGTTTAAAACTTCTAACATTATCATGTAAAATATGCAAACTTTTATTATATTCTTCTACACTATGCAACTTTTTAGTAGTTGAAGAAAGTTTCATAACTCTAGTTAAACTAAATAAACTGAGAACAAAATAGGCAAGTAATATAATAAAGTTAAAGAAAGTTATTATAATTGGCAATGTATCAATATAATAAAATGTTATAATAGCTTGAACAAACAAAGTTAAAAAACCTAAACATAAATTACATAGTATCATATATTTATTTTTTAATTCAATATCATCTAAAAAATTAATTTTGATGTTTCGATATTTTACTAAAAAAATAACGGAACTAATAATTAAATATGTTATCAGTAAATAAATAAGTTTATATATTACTGTGTTTTGTAAAATTTCTTTGTTAATGTTAAAAAAGTATATATAAGGATTTGATATTAAAATACCTGTTAATGCAAATATAATAGCTGATGAAACTGAGGCTAGTATACTTTTTAAAATAGATGTTTTAAACAATATAGTGATAAGTAAAATCATACTAATATAATTAATAAATGGATTTAATAGGTTAAACACATATATAAAATTTATAATACTAATAATGCTCATAGAACCTACATAAAGTACTTTCTGTTTTCTCGTAGCTTTTATATTTAATAAAGCAAGAAAAAGATACATAGTTAATATATTTTCTAGTATACCACATATTGGAACTATTAAAATATTAACTAATTGTTGATTTGGTGTGCTAATTGCAATCCAAATATTATTTAAAATCTCCATAATTTTTAAAAACCTCCATAAATTCTTTTTTATATCTTGGACCAATACAACAAGTATTTCCATCTGAAAAAGTAATAGTACCAGAAACAGGCTCAACATCTTTAATTTGATTTACATTTGCAATATATGACTTATGACATCTTACATAACTTGGTGGTAGCTTTTCTTGGAACTTATTAAAAGAGCTATAAGTATCATAATCACGAGTAGAGGTATGAAAAACCAATTTCATACCATCTCTTTTTATATATTGAACTTCAGATTCATCAACAATAGTATTTTTAGTATCAATTTTAATGTATGTTTTAGACAATTCATTAACATCTTCGAACAATCTAGTAATAGTATCTTCTAATCTGTCATAAACAATAGGTTTAGGAAGATAGTCAAAAGTTTTATATCTATAAGCAACCATTGCATATTCCAAATGACCAGTAGTAAAAATAATATATGGATTTTTCTTCCTTTTTCTAATTTCTTCAGCTAATTCAAGCCCACTTCTATTAGATTTAAGATTAATATCTAACATTAAAACATCTGCTATGTTATTATCAATATAGTTTAAAATATCATCTGCATTGTCAGACTTAAAAACAACAGAAGCATCGTAATTATTCTTTGAGAATATTGTTTCTAACATTTTTTCTAATCGGTCTAATAAATTAATATTATCATCACAAATTACAAAGTTCAACATAAAAATTCTCCTTAATTTATTTATAATAGCATAAAAAATATGGAAATAAGATTTGACAAAATTCATCAAAATTCCTTAATTTTCCAAGCATAATAACAATATAATCTAAAAAACTGAACTTGTCAATAGTAATTTACAAAATTATCCAATACAATAAAACAATTCGTATCACCAGAGTTTGAAAGTAAAACTAAAAGTGTAATAATTACAAAAACTTAACTACTATATAAAATTTATAAATATTTGTCTACTAAAAAATTTACTTTTGTGTTTTTCTAAAATCTTATTTATCCTAAAAAATGTTGAGTAATAAAATTGCAAGTTACTACCTAACAATTTTTATATTTTGTTGCATAATCACAAAAAAGTCGAGTATTAAGAAATTATGAAAACTCATTATTACATATTCTAAATATTAATACAAATTGCTACAATAATAAAAAAATACATGAAATGAAGAAAGGAATGTGATTAAAAATGAATAACTTGAAAGAACAAAAGAAAAGTTACAAAACAAATACAGAAAAAGGAATAACTTTAGTAGCATTAGTTATAACAGTAATTATTTTAATAATTTTAGCAGGAATAACAATTGCTGGGCTAACAGGAGAAAAAGGGTTAATAAAAGAAGCAAAAACAGCAAAAGAATTAACAGAACTTGCAGGATTAGAAGAACAAATAGAACTAGCAATAATAAAAGCAGAACAAAAACATAGAAATCCTACAATGGGTGATGTAATAGAAGAATTGATAAATAACAAAGTAATAAGTAATGAAAGTCGAGTAAACCAAGATACAGGAGCAATACACACAGATTTAGGGTATTTAATAGAAGGAAAATTAGATGACTATATAGGAAAAACTTCAACAGGAGATGGAAACACGACAGGAGGTGGGACAACAAATCCACCAGAAGCAATATTGCCAAGTACAGATAACACAAAGCCATTTTTACCAGAAGGAGCAACACAAGTAGAAGGAACTAATTTAGAAACAGGACTAGTTATAAAAGATAGTAATGATAATGAATGGGTATGGGTAGAAGTGCCAAAAAGTATTTATAATACAACGACAACTAGTACAGACTATTCAGCTATTGAAACAGCAATGCATATTTATACAAGTGATTATAGAAATAGCTCTTGTTCTGATACATTCTATTCTACAGAACAGCATGGATTTAGTGATGCTACAGAATATAACAGTTGGAGAAATAGTATGTTAAAGAGTGTGTTTATCAATGGAGGGTTTTATATTGGAAGATATGAAGTAGGAACAGATACAGCAAGGTTTTCAAAGTCAGCAACTTTAACAAAGCCATATATAAAACAAGATATGATACCATATAATTATGTAACATGCAGGCAAGCACAAACACTTTCAAAAGAACTTGCAACAGGTGGAAAACAAGCAAGTTTGATGTTTGGGGTACAATGGGATTTGGTGTTAAAATTTATAGAAGCAAAAGGAGCAAAAAGACAACAAGAACTAAAGACGGATTCAGGTTCATGGGGAAATTATTACAATGTTTCGTTTGACTTAAAGAGAGGAAAATATTTAAGTGCAAGTACATGGAATAACATAACAAATTATACGAAACTAAGTGATTCAGCTGCATTATTAACAACAGGAGCAACCAATAGAAATAGTGCTTTAAATATTTATGATTTAGCAGGAAATATACATGAATGGACACTAGAATATACCTCGTCTACTAGTGCTCCTTGCTGTATACGTGGAGGCGATTACAAAGACTATGCTTCTACTTATTCAGTAAAGAATCGTAGTGGAAATAGCACGCCAATTGCTGAGAGTGACAATGGCTTTCGTGTAGCTTTATGGTAAAGCTACACTCTATGAAAACAAAAATCTTAAAAAGTGATAAAGGTGTTTTAATAGCACAAATTAGACAATAAGATAACGAAATTTGAAACATTAAAAAGAAAATTTCAAAATCAATCGAATGTATTTAAAAAACAGATATGGAAATTAAAAGAAGCTCACTGATGTGACGCCATTTCATCATGATGTGGCGTTTTTTATTGTATAGAAAAAAGATTTATATTAAAAGTAGGAGATTATAATAAAATAGCAAATTAATGTTATCAAAATTAGTAAAAAGAGATAGAAATAGAATATAAGGAAGTGTCAATAACAAAAAGGAAATAATATCAAATTATTTATTAACACATTATCATAAATAAATCAGAAATACTACAAAAAAAGAAATAAAAAATGTTGAATAAAGAAGAAAAATATTATATAATAAATATGTGATATAAAAATGAGAGGAGATAAAACAATGGAAAAAAGTTTCAGCGAAAGTTACAAACAAGCAGGAGTTGATGTAACAGCAGGGTACAAATCAGTAGAACTAATGAAAGAAGCAGTAAAAAGCACATATAACAAAAACGTAATATCAGATTTAGGAGGATTTGGTGGGCTTTTTGCCTTAAACGAAAAAGAAATAAAAGAACCAATTTTAGTTTCAGGTACAGACGGAGTAGGTACTAAATTAAAGTTGGCTTTTTTAATGAACAAACATGATACAATAGGACAAGACTGTGTTGCAATGTGTGTAAATGACATCATATGTTGTGGAGCAAAACCACTATTTTTCTTAGATTACATGGCACTAGGAAAAAACATACCAGAAGTAGTTGCAACAATAGTAAAAGGAGTTACAGATGGATGCAAAATGGCAGGATGTAGTTTAGTTGGAGGAGAAACAGCAGAAATGCCAGGGTTCTATCAACAAGGAGAATATGACTTAGCTGGATTTTGTGTAGGAGTTGTAGAAAAAGAAAAAATGCTAAACAATAAAACAATTGAAGTTGGAGACAAAGTAATAGGAATTGCCTCATCTGGAGTTCACTCAAATGGATTTTCTTTAGTCAGAAAAATCTTCAACATAAATGAAGAAACAGTAAAAGAATATAAAGAAGAATTAGGAATGACATTAGGAGAAGCATTACTTACACCAACAAAAATTTATGTAAAAGCAATTTTAGAACTATTACAAAATGTAGAAGTAAAAGGAATTTCACATATCACAGGTGGAGGATTTTACGAAAACATGCCAAGAATGTTAAGAGACGATATATCTATTGAAATAAAAAAAGACTCTTATCCAGTACCACCAATTTTCAAATTAATACAAAAAGCAGGAAATATAGAAGAAAGAGACATGTATAACACATTTAATATGGGAATTGGAATGGCAGTAATAGTAAAAAAAGAAGAAGCGCAAAAAGCAATTGAAATCCTAGAAAAACAAGGCGAAAAGGCATATGAAATAGGAGAAATAGTAGAAATGAGACAAGAGGGACAGGTCTCAATTGTCTCAAAATAATAAAAAAAATATATAAACTTTTGAATTTTAATAAATGAGACAAGTAAGACCTGTCCCTCTTGTCTCAAAGTGGAGGATATAAATGGAAGTTAAAAGAATTTATGTAAAAAAGAAAGAACCTTTTAATGGAGAAGCAAAAGCATTACTTGCAGATTTTCAAGAAAATTTAAGTATAAAAACACTAAAAAACGTTATCATTTTGAATAGATATGATGTTCAAGGAGTTACAGAAGAAATTTTTGAACAAGCTAAAAATACAGTTTTTTCAGAGCCACAAGTAGATGAATGTTATGTAGAAGAATACCCATTTGAAAAACAAGATTACGTTTTTGGAGTAGAATATTTACCAGGTCAATTTGACCAAAGAGCAACAGCTTTAGAAGAATGTTTACAAATATTAGCAGGTGGAAATAGACCACTAGCTAGAACAGCTAAAATCTATGTTTTGCAAGGGGAAATAACTGAGCAAGAGGCTGAAAAAATCAAAAATTACATGATTAACCAAGTAGATTCTAAAGAATGCCTTTTAGAAAAACCAGAAAATTTAGAACAAAAAGCAGAAGTACCAGAAGATGTAGCAATTGTTACAGGATTTACTGAGATGACAAAACAAGATGCAGAAAAATTTTATCAAAAATATGGTTTTGCAATGGATTTTGCTGACTTAGAATTTTGTCAAAAATATTTTAGAGAAGAAGAAAAAAGAGACCCTACTTTAACAGAAATGAAAATGATAGATACATACTGGTCAGACCATTGTAGACATACAACATTTTTAACCAAGCTAGATGTATTAGACATCAAATGGGACTTATTACAAAAAGTTTATGAAGATTATTTAAAAGCAAGAGACACAGTTTATGAAAATAGAAAAGCAAAAGATATTTGCCTAATGGATATTGCAACAATTGCTGCAAAAGAACTAAAAAAAGCAGGATATTTAAAAGAATTAGACGAATCAGAAGAAATAAATGCTTGTAGCATTAAAGCAGAAATTTTAGTAGATGGAAAACCAGAAGAATACTTAATTATGTTTAAAAATGAGACACATAATCACCCAACAGAAATTGAACCATTTGGAGGAGCTGCAACTTGCCTAGGTGGTGCAATTCGTGACCCATTATCTGGTAGAGTTTATGTGTATCAAGCAATGCGTGTTACAGGTTGTGGAGACCCAAGAAAAACAATTGAAGAAACATTGCCAAATAAATTGCCACAAAGAAAGCTAACAAATGAAGCAGCAAGAGGTTATAGCTCTTACGGAAATCAAATAGGACTTGCAACAGGACAAGTAGCAGAAATTTATCATGATGGATATGTAGCAAAACGTATGGAAATAGGAGCATTAGTAGGAGCAGCACCAAAAGAAAATGTAGTTCGCAAAAGACCAGTTCCTGGAGATATAGTTATTTTATTAGGTGGAAAAACTGGTAGAGACGGTTGTGGTGGTGCAACAGGTTCATCTAAAGCACATACAAGCGAATCTTTAACAACTTGTGGAGCAGAAGTGCAAAAAGGAAATGCACCAGAAGAAAGAAAAGTACAAAGATTATTTAGAGACCCAGAGGTAACAAAAATCATTAAAAGATGTAATGACTTTGGAGCAGGCGGTGTATCAGTTGCCATTGGCGAATTAGCAGATGGATTAGTTATCAACTTAGATAAAGTTCCTAAAAAATATGAAGGATTAGATGGAACCGAGTTAGCCATTTCTGAATCACAAGAGAGAATGGCTGTAG
>JAAWEC010000012.1 GCA_022794095.1 Clostridia bacterium | reverse complement strand
TTCTGTTATTTCTAATGCTTGTTCTCCTGTATCTGGTTGTGATACTATTAAATTATCAATATTTACTCCTAATTTTTTTGAATATACTGGGTCTAATGCGTGTTCAGCATCAATAAAAGCTGCTTCTCCTCCCATTTTTTGTGCTTCTGCAATGATATGTAATGCTAAAGTTGTTTTTCCAGATGATTCTGGACCATATATTTCTATAATTCTACCTCTTGGAACTCCTCCTATTCCTAATGCAATATCTAAGCTTAAAGCTCCTGTTGGTATTGCTTCTATTTCCATAGCTTTAAATTCTCCGAAGTTTCATAACTGACCCTTTACCAAATTGTTTTTCTATTTGGCTCATAGCCATCTCCAAAGCTTTTTTCTTTTCTGTATTTTCTTCCATAAATTTTCCTCCTATTATTTGAACTTTTGTTTGATACTCTTATTATATACCAAATTTTTGTTTTGTCAATACTTTTTTTGTATTTTTTTTATGTTATAGGGGAAATCTTTGATTTTTCCTATAACATAACAAAGACGAGGCATGAAGAGTAATCTAAAAGGTCATAAAATTTTAATCATGCCTCTTTTGTTCTTTTTTACTTATACCATTCACTTATTCCATAAAACTGATAGAACCAATTTGGTGTAAATTCTCCTACTAAACCAGAACTATATGCTACATTATATTTGTTATTATATAAGCTAATATATGGATTGTCTGTTTTATAAATTTCTGCTAATCTTGTGTATTTTTCTTTTAAAATTTGCTCGTCTGTTGTATTTTTAACTTCATTCATTATGCTTTGAATTTCTTCATTTGTGTAGTTTGCCATATTTCCATCTCCAAAAAATGTATTAAGGTTTGGGCTTGGTGATAATGTTATGCTACATAAAGCAATATCATAATTTTTATTATTAATGCTATTTCTATATTGTTCATCTGATGCTTGTACAATGTTTATAGCCATTCCTTGTGCTTCTAATTGTTGTTTGATGTTTTCAGCAACTGCTACTTTAGTAGAATCACTTGATTTTACTAAAATATTTAATATTAATCTTTGTGTTTTATAATTTTCCGTTTTTTGCCATGTTCCAGAACGATAACTCCATCCATTATCTATTAAAATTTGTTTTGCTTGTTCTAAATTATAACCACTACTTGAACCTTGCTCTCCTGCTAGCCAACTTCCATAATCTAAAGGAAAATGACTTGTAAAACATTTGTTATTAAGTATATTAGAAACAATATTTTCTTTATCAATTGAATATGCAATGGCTTTTCTTACTTCTTGTTTTGCTAAAAAATAATTGCTTGTATTGAAAGAAAGAAATGTATGTTCTCTTCCTTTTATTTCTTTTAAACTATATCCAATTGTTCCTATATATTCTTGCAAGTTGTCATTAGTTGTTGCTATTAAGTCAATATTTCCTATTTTGAAACTATTATATAATTCTCCAATAGATGAATATAAATTTACTGTGATTTTTTCAATGGTTAATTTTTCTTCTTTATTCCACCAAGTTGAATTTTTTTCTAAAATAATACCAGATGGTTGTACATCTGTAATTTTGTATTTTCCTGTTCCTACAGGTGCTTTGTTTTTCTCTGTTGTTTCAAAGTTTTCTACTTCATAATAGTCTTTTGATAAAATAGGAAAAGTTAATTGATATTCAAAAAAAGGTATTTCTCTATCTAATTTAATTTTTACAGTATAGTCATCTACAATATCTACTCCTACTACATTTTGTACATTGTATGAATAAATAGAAGAAACCTCTTTTAAACGGTCAATTGTAAAACGTACATCTTCTGCTGTAAACCTTGGTCCATCTGACCATTTTACGTTTTCTCTTAATTTAATAAGATATGAATTGTCACTTTGTTTAGCCCATTCTTTTGCTAAACAAGGCTCTACTTTATAATCTGATGTTAATGTAATTAATGGGTCATAAATCAATTTTGAAATATCTTGTACATTTTTATTGTTGCTGAGAATTGGGTTAATTGTATCTAGTTCAGCAATTCCTAATGTTAATTCTGTGTTTTTTTCTTCTTGTTTACTAATATGCTCTAATTCTTGCTGTTTCACTTCTTCATCTTTTCTCATTTTGAATATAGCAAATAAAAGCATAGCAATAATAAAAATGATAAATACATATTTTATCCAATTTGATTTCATATTCCACCTCTATTCTTTTGGTATCATACCCTAATTTTAAGGATTTTTCAAGAGTTTTGTGTGAATTTTTATAGTATTTTATGAAAATATAATGTGTTTTTATATGAATGTATTAATGTTATAGGAAAATCTTTGATTTTTTCCATAACACAATGAAAAGTGCCTATTAATAGACACCTTTCATTATATTGTATTTATAATTTTATCTTTCAGTTCCTCTTAATTGTTGTATTTTTGTATATAATTTATCTATGTATTCTTTATCTTCTCTGTTAGCTATTACTTTTTCAATTAAGTTTCCCATTTTGTCCCATTGTGTAATTGCATTTCTTTGTATTTCGTCATTATCTGACTGTAATTTTACATATATTGATGCCTTTTGCTTGGTTAGAAATCGTATTATTTCATTAGAATAATCTGTTTTTTCTTTTATTTGCTTTGGTGATATTTCACTATTTCTATCATTAGGTTTTACTTCTATTCTTTTCCTAAAGTTTTGTCTTCTTTTTTCATAATCATCATTATTTATTTCTACTTCTCCATAACTCTTATTAGATTGCTCTGATTTAGTTTCAGTAGTTTTCTTTTGTTTTTTTCTTAATTCTCTTTGATGATTTTTTTCTTCTTCTTTCTCCTGTTCAAATTTTTCCTTTAAATTTTCATCTATATTCCATTTTAATAATTCTCCATAAAATCCATAGTCAAATATTCTTATTTTTTTACTTTCTATTCTTTGCTTAATAATATTTAAAGTTTTATTTTTTTCTGACTCAGGCTCTTCACTCTTAAATTGCTTTATTAATTGTTTCGCTTTTGAAACATTATTTTTCTTTTCATATATAGCTAATAATATTACTGTTTTTTCAAATTTAGATATTTCATTATTATTTCTTACTTCTTCTATATCATCTTCTTTTATTTTATCGTAATATAATTTCGTAGCTATTTTATTTAAAATTGGAGGATTTTGATTTTCATTAAAAATCATTGTCTGAACTTGTTCTGTACTAAGAATTCCCTCTATGTCCTCCTCAGGTTTTTCTAGTTTCATTTTTATTGTCATTAATTGATTTTGTATTATTTGATTATTTATAAAATCTTCCCTTTCTCCTATTTCTTCTGCTTCTTTTAGTTTTCCTAGTTTCATTTTTACTGTTATTAGTTGGCTTTGTATCTCTGCTCTATTTATAAATCCTTCTCTTTCTCCTATTTCTTCTGCTTCTTTTAGTTTTCCTAGTTTCATTTTTACTGTTATTAATTGATTTTGTATTATTGGATCATATGTAAATTCCTCTCTTGCTCCTATCTTTTCAGCTTCTTCTAGTTTTCCTAGTTTCATTTTTACTGTTATTAGTTGGCTTTGTGTATCTGCTTCATTTATAAATTCTTCTCTTTCTCCTATTTCTTCTGCTTCTTCTAGTTTTCCCAAATTCATTTTTACTGTCATTAGTTGGTTTTGTGTATCTGCTCTATTTATAAATTTTTCTCTTGCTCCTATCTTTTCAGCTTCTTCTAGTTTTCCTAGTTTCATTTTTACTGTTATTAATTGATTTTGTATTATTGGTTCATATGTAAATTCCTCTCTTGCTCCTATCTTTTCAGCTTCGTCTAGTTTTCCCAAATTCATTTTTACTGTCATTAGTTGGCTTTGTATATTTGCTCTATTTATAAATCCTTCTCTTTCTCCTATTTCTTCTGCTTCTTCTAGTTTTCCTAGTTTCATTTTTACTGTCATTAATTGGTTCTGTATAATTGGATCATTTATAAATTTTTTTCTTTTCCCTATTTCTT
>JAAWEC010000011.1 GCA_022794095.1 Clostridia bacterium | reverse complement strand
GGGACTATAGACATAAATGAATTAAAAGAAAATTTAAAACAAACAGAGGGTGTAACAGGAGCTGACAGTATAACAAAGTTACCAGCAAAAGTAACAGTTGATGGATATGAAGTAAATATTGATGAAAATGGAAAAGTAACAGTAAAAGGAGATACACCACCAGTAATTAATGAAATAGAACCAGGAGAAATTGTAACAGGAGAAAAAAACAAAACATATACAAAAAATGGAACAGCAGTAATCCCAGTAGGATTTGCAATTGTACCAGAATTAGATAATGTAGAAGAAGGACTGGTAATATCAGATATTGCAAATGATACAGAAAATGTAGGAAACCAATTTGTATGGATACCTGTAACAGATGAAATGCCATATGAAAGAAATATAAGTTATGTATTTAAATATATTTCAGAAAGAGCAGTTGATGATATAGAGTATCTACCAGATGGAATAACAGACGAAGAACAAGCTGTAAGAAATGTAAGTGGTTTTTATATTTCAAGATATGAAGCTGGAAAAGAAGGAACAGATACTTTAGTAAGTAAAAAAGGAGCAAATGTATGGTCTAGTATTCCTCAAGTAGAAACAAAAGCAATGGCAAAAACAATGTATGAGAGTAATACACATGTAAAAAGTGCATTAATATCAGGAAAACAATGGGATATGACAATGGCATTTATTTCTAGTAAACCAAGAACAGATGGAAAAGGAAATGAATATGATGTAACAAAGAGAGTGAATTCAGGGGAAAGTAATAGGCATATAGGAGGTAGTGTAACAAAATCTGGAAATAACGAAGCAGATAAAGTGTGTAATATATATGATTTAGAAGGAAATGCTTTTGAATATATAGCAGAAAAAAATACAGCGTCGTCTGCCCAACCATTTTCTTACAGAGGTGGCAGTTACAACAACGAATTTCCAGCATCTAACCGTAACAATTTCTACGATGGGGCAGCTTACAATGACGTTTCTTTTCGTACAATACTTTATTTGGAGTAGAAATATGGCATCTTATTGACATAACTTTGATTATTGATAAAATAAAAAGAAAAATACTATATAAGCGAATGAACAAAAGAAAAAGAGGAGGAAAATGAATGAAAGATACAACAAACAATGGTATAACACTAATAGCACTAGTTATAACAATAATTATTTTATTAATTCTAGCAGGAATAAGTGTAACAATGCTTACAGGAGAGAACGGAATAGTAAACAAGGCAAACCATGCATCAGTAGAAAGTAGAAAAGCAGCATATGAAGAAGAACAAAAATTAATACAAGCAAACCTGTTAATGGATAAGAAAATATATAACTGGAGCACAAAGAAATATATGGACGAATATCAAAATGAGCTTGAAAAAAAAGAACTATTTACAGATGCAATTATTGTAAGAAAAGATGATGAAACTATTGAAGTAACAACTAAAGAAGGTGACGTTTTTATCATAACAGAAAATAATATAGAATATATAGGAACAAAAGGTGAAAACGTACCACCTTCATTGCAAGAAAGTGATATTGAATTTGAAGCTGAACCATCAAAATGGACAAATACAGATGTTACTGTAAAAATAAAATCAAATATAGAGGGATATAAGTTACAATATTCTTTAGATGGAACAAATTGGGAAAATTATGATGATAAAGGAATTTTAGTAACTGAAAATAGGGCAATATATGCTAGACTATATAATGCTTTAGGAGAAACTGGAAATTATGCAACAGGAAATGTAAAAAATATTGATAGAGAATTGCCAACATTATCTTTAGGAACAAATGGTGGAACTTATACAATTTTATCAAATCAAGAAAAGGCAAATGTTACTACAACTTTAACTGCTACAGATACTGGACGGAAGTGGAATAGAAATACTTGCTTATCAATTTTCTAATAGTGATACTATACCAGCAGATGATGATGAAAATTGGATTACATTTTATAATGGAGAAGAAATTACAGGTGGCATTTCTGGTGGAATAAATTATCTTTATACAAAGGTTATTGATAAAGCTGGAAACAGAGCAGTAGAAGGACAAAAGTCAGAAGCATTTATAGGGAATTATCAAATAAGTTATGATGCAAATGGTGGAACTAATGCGCCTGAACCACAAATTAAAACACATGGAAATGATTTAACTTTAACACAAATGACACCAACAAGACAAAATTATAGTTTTGCAGGTTGGGCAACAAGTGGAAATGGTGAGGTTTCTTATTCAGCAGGAGGGAAATATACATCTAATTCAGCTATTACTTTATATGCTATTTGGTCAGGAAATCCATATACAATTAGTTTGAATAATCAAAGTGCAACATCTGCTGGAACAACTGCTATTTATGGGATTTATGGAAAAGGCATTTATTCTGATGCTTCTAAGACTATACTAATGACTCCTTCAGCAAATGGAATTACTATTCCTACTAAAAAGAATGTAGTAACTTATAATTATAATGGAAGTGGAGCATCAAATACATCTGCAACAGCAAACTGTGGATTTGGAGGGTATTATACAGGAACAAATGGTTCGGGAACTCAAATGATTGCAAATACAGGAAAAATTACAAATAGTTTGACAAATGTGGCTTTTTCTGGAAATACTACTTTATATGCTAAATGGACACTAGGAAGTGTTACTTTGCCAAATGCTACTAGAACTAATTATATTTTTAATGGTTGGTATACAGCAGCTAGTGGAGGAAGTAAAGTTGGAAATGCAGGTGCTTCATATACACCTTCAGCTTCTACAACTTTGTATGCACAGTGGAAAGGAGATCCTTATTTTAGGGTACCGCCAGGTGTTATGATATCTGAATATACATCTGGATTAGGCTATCCACCTTCGGGAGGTAAGAACTACTCGTATACTGTTTTTTTAAAAGGATTCGAATATAATGGGACTTTAAGTTATCAATGGTATAGAAATAATTCAGTTGGTGGTAGTTTTTATGCTATAGCAAATAGTAATTCTGTTAGTTATTCTTTTCTTGTAAAAGATGGAGATCCTTCCTTTGAGATTTACTGTGTAGTTACATGTACTGTTGGTGGAGAAAGTATTAAAGTAAAACTACCGACTCAGAAGTGTTCTTAAGACTTATTCATATAATTTAGGGACGAATTCAAAAATTATTAAGAAATATTTAGAAAATGTAAATTTTCTAAATTAAAGTTTCAATGATAATTTTTGGATTCGTTTTTAAATTATTATAAAACATTACAATTATATTAAAACTTTGTAACAATTGTAATATTTATTGACAATAATATAATAATAATTTACACTAAATATAGTGAAATTTGTAGAAAAAAGAGGTTTTACAATGATAAATAAATATATAAAAACAATTAGTGTAAGTTTAATAATCACTATAACAATATTAATGTTTTCTAACATAAGTTATGCAGAAGAAAACACAAAATGGATAGCACCAGAAAAAACACAAAGATTTAAAAATTGGGAAAAACTACCAGAAGAAAAAAGAGAAAACACCATAATGCCAGTTGCAGTTGGAAACACATTTAAAAATACCATTAAGAGGTCAAAATATAATAGCATTTTAAATCAAAATAAAGCAAATTTAGAAGCAAGGTATCAAAGACCAGCAATAACAATAAAAGACCAAGGAGCAACAGGGACATGTTGGGCATTTGCTTTTAGTTCTGTACTAGAAGGAAGTGGTAAAGGAAAAGAATATTCACCATTTTACTTAAACTATTTAGCATCTACAATATATAATAGAAAAATAATAGATGGTGGAAACTTTAGAATGGCAATGGGAGCAAGTAGTATTGGCAAATATCCAGTAGTAGAGTCAAAAATGCCAACTAACAGTGTATATAACAAAGAAACAAATCCAGCTAGTAGTGAATATATGATACCATTAAATGAATTACCAGAAGAAGCATTAGAACAAACAATTGATGCTAGAATTACAGATGCAATATATTTTCCTAGCATTTATAAGCAATTTGATTCAAGTGGAAATGTAAAATATTTAGATATAGAACAAAAGGAATATACAACAAATCAAGTTCAAGCAATGAGAACACTAATAAAAGAACACGTAAAAAATGAAGGACCAATTTGTACATCAATATATGCAGAACATGAATCTCATAATGCCAACACAGGAGCTTATTTTTACAAATCAAATGAAGAATTCAGTAATCACGAAGTAGTTATTGTAGGTTGGGATGACAATTATGAAGTTTCTAATTTTAGTACAACAAATAGACCTAAAAATCCAGGAGCATACATATGCCTAAATTCACAAGGAGCAACAAATAAAGCTGGTTCAATAGGAAAAGATGGATATGTATATGTTTCTTATGAAGATAAACTTATAGAAAGTTCAATGTATGGAATTACTAATATTGAAGAATATGACAATAAAGACCAAATACCATATGATAAAATTTATCAATATGATGAACAAGGATTTACTTATGAAATTGGAGCTGAAAAAACAAAATTAATGGCAGCAAATGTATTTTCAAGAGATAATTCTAAATCAGAATATATTAATGAAGTTGGGCTTTTTATACCAAGTGCAATGGGAATACAAATATATGTAAATGGAGCAAATGGAGATAAAACACAATTAAAAGAAGTAGCAGTAGAAGTAGAAAATATAGAAACAGGTTATCATGTTATAAAATTAGCAAATCCTATAAAATTAACAGGAAGTCAATTCGTAGTAGCTGTTAAATACATAAATAAAGAAGAAATAGGAAGAATACCACTAGAAGCCAATTTTAAAGACTCAGGAATTTCAGAAGAAATAGACCAAAATATTACAAGTAATGCTAAGGCAAACCCAGGAGAAAGCTTTGTATCATTAGATGAAGGTCAAAATTGGAAAGATGTAAATGGATTAAATATTGGAAATAATATTGTCTTAAAAAATACAAATACATGTATCAAAGCTTATACAACAATTTCAAATGAACAAGAAACAAAGCCAGTAACAGGAGTTACATTAAACAAAACAACCACAAAAATAAAAGTAGATGAAACAGAAACTTTAGTAGCTACAGTAAGCCCAAGTGATGCAACAAATAAAAATGTAACATGGAAAAGTTCAGATGAAACAATAGCAACTGTTGCAAATGGTGTAGTAACAGGAAAAAAAGAAGGAAACGCAACAATTACAGTTACAACACAAGAAGGTTCAAAAGTGGCAACTTGTAATGTCACAGTAGAAGAAAACGAAGAAGAACCAACAGTTGTTGAAGTAACAGGAGTTGAATTAGACAAAACAGAAGACGAAATAAAAGTAGGAGAAACAGTAACATTAAAAGCCAACATATTACCAGAAAATGCAACAAATAAAAATATAACATGGAAAAGTTCAGACGAAACAATAGCAACTGTTGAAAATGGAGTGGTAACAGGGAAAAAAGCAGGAAAAGCAACAATAACAGTCACAACAAGAGATGGCAATCATACTGCAAACTGTGATATAGAAGTCACAAGAGTAGAAGTAACAGGAGTAACACTAAATAAAAACACCTTAAACTTAGAAGTTGGAGACAAAGGTAATTTAGTAGCCACAATCGAACCAAAAGAAGCAACACAAAAGCAAGTAAAATGGGAAAGCTTAAATGAAAAAGTTGCAACAATATCAGAAACAGGAATCATCAAAGCAATTAGTGAAGGAAAAACTACAATTAGAGTAATAACTATAGATGGCAATTTCATAGCAACCTGTGAACTTACAGTTTCAAAAAAGAAAAACACAGAAGATGACATATATAAAGACGATGATAACAAAACTGACAACGAAAACACTTCAAACAACACAAACACAAATACAAACACAAACAAAAACACCATAAATAAAGACAACACATTAGCACAAAACAAAATTCCTTATGCAGGAAACGACACAATTCTTATAGTTGGAATAATCATAGGAATTATCGCAATGGCAATAATATTTATAAAAGTCAGAACACTTAGAGACGTAAAATAAGAAAAATAAAGGAGGATAAAAATGGAAGAACAAGTAAAAACAGTAACAAAAAAAAGACTATCACCAGAATCAACAATTTTATTAACAATAGGAGCAACAGCACTTGGAGTTATCATATATAGAATCGTATACTTTATAGCTACAGGAAACTAAAATTAAAAACTTTTGGGCATAATTGGGACAGGCACTGAATAGCCCTTTTAGAATTTGGGCATAATTGGGACAGGCACTGAGTAGCCCTTTTGGAATTTGGGCATAACTGGGACAGGCACTGAGTAG
>JAAWEC010000010.1 GCA_022794095.1 Clostridia bacterium | reverse complement strand
TTTGTGTATTTGGCTCTGCTCCAAACTTTGTTGGACAAGAACAAAATATTTTTGTTTTTGTTGAAAGTTCTGCATGAACTTCTAACCCAATTACTACTTCATAATCTTCTCTTGACATTCGATTTCCTCCTTAAAATGTTCTTATTTATATCTATATATTAATGTCCATTTTTATATTTCTGGTTTATAATTTTCTCTAAATTTGATTGCTTGTTCAAATGTATATGCTGCATTTAATATTGTTTCTTCACAAAATTTGTTTCCAATTAATTGCATTCCTATTGGCATTTTCTCTTTATCAACTCCACATGGAATAGATATTCCAGGAAGTCCTGCTACATTAACAGAAACTGTACATATGTCTGCTAAATACATTTCTAGTGGATTATTAGATTTTGAACCTATATCAAATGCTACTGTTGGTGATGTTGGTGTTAAAATAACATCATATTTTTCAAATGCTTTATTAAATTCGTTTACTACCAAAGTACGTACTTTTTGAGCTTTTTTGTAATATGCATCATAATACCCTGAAGATAACACATAAGTTCCTAAAATAATTCTTCTTTTTACTTCAGGTCCAAAACCTTCACTTCTTGATTTTTTGTATATTTCTCTTAAATTTTTGAATTCAGGTGTTCGATATGTATAGCGAATTCCATCAAATCTACCTAGATTTGAACTTGCTTCAGCACAGGCAATTATATAGTAAATAGCTAATGCATAATTTGCAATGTCTAATGAAAATTCTTCTATTTCTGCTCCTAGTTCTTTGTATTTTTCTATTGCTTTTTCTAATGCTTCTTTTACTTCTTTATTAATTCCTTCTCCAAAGAATTCTTTTGGAATACCTATTTTAATACCTTTTACATCATTTTTTAAAGCTTTTGTATAATCTACCTTTTCCTTATTGCTTGATGTAGTATCTTTTTCGTCATGTCCTGTAATAAGATTTAAAAGCATAGCAGAATCTTTTACATCTTTAGTAATAGGCCCTATTTGGTCTAAAGATGAAGCAAATGCAACTAATCCATACCTAGAAACCAATCCATAAGTTGGCTTTAGACCTACTACACCACAAAAACTAGCTGGTTGCCTAATTGAACCTCCTGTATCTGACCCTAAAGCCCATGGTACTAATCTTGCTGCTACTGCTGCAGCTGAACCACCAGAAGATCCACCTGGTACTTTGTTTAAATTCCATGGATTTTTAGTTTTTTTGAAATATGAATATTCTGTTGAACTTCCCATTGCAAATTCATCCATATTTAATTTTCCTAAATTTATGGTATTTTCTTCTTCTAATTTTTCTACAACTGTTGCATTATATGGAGCAATAAAGTTTTCTAGCATTTTAGAACTACATGTTGTTTTTATCCCTTTTGTACATATATTATCTTTAATTCCTATTGGAATTCCTGCAAAGTCTCCTTTTATTTCTCCATTATCTATTTTCTCTTGAATTGTTTTAGCTTGTTTTAAAGCTTCTTCTACTAATGGAGTTACAAAAGCTTGTACATCTTTTTCTTTTTCATTAATTCTGTCTGTATATGCTTTTGTTATATCTAATATAGTTATTTCTTTATTTTTTAACTTTTCTTGCAATTCATGTACTGTTAAATCTGTGATATTCATTAAAAGTCCTCCTTTATTACTTTCTCTTATATGTTTTAATTTATTACTTTTGGTATTTTGAACATATTTTGTTCTTTTTCCATTGCATTTTGTAATAGGCTTTCTGTATCTTCAAATACTTTTATTTCATCTTTTCTAAATATATTTTTTGCTTCATTTGCACCTATTGTTAGCTTTAAGTTTTCTACTGGTGCATTGTTTACAATATTTGCAAAATTTAAAATATCTTGTAAGTTGGCTAAATAGTTTTCTATCTCATTTTCTTCTAATTCTAAATGTGCTAAATTAGCAATGTGTAAAATCTCTTCTTTACTTACTTGCATAAAATCCTCATTCCTTTCTTATGCTTTAATTTCGTTTATTATTATATACTTTTTTTGGCAAAAAAACAAGCTATTTAAGCTTGTTTTTTCAACTATTAATATAATTATTTTAATTCTATAACTGCTCCAACCTCGCTGAATTTTGCTTTTAAGTCTTCTGCTTCTTCTTTAGATACTCCTTCTTTAACTGTTTTTGGAGCTCCATCTACTAAGTCTTTTGCTTCTTTTAATCCTAATCCTGTAGCATCTCTAACTACTTTGATTACTTTAATTTTTTGGTCTCCTGCATCTGCTAATACTACATCAAATGATGATTTTTCTTCTGCTGCTCCTCCAGCTACTGCTCCTCCAGCTGATGGTGCAGCTGATGCTACTGCAGATACTCCATATTTTTCTTCGATAGCTTTAACTAAGTCTGCTAATTCTACAACAGTTAAAGCGTCGATTTCTTCGATTAATTTTTCTATTTTTTCCATTTTAAAATCCTCCTCTTTCTGGTGAATTAAGTTCCACCACACTAATTTTTATTTTTAAGCCTCTGTTGTTGTTTCTGGTTCTGCTTTTGCTTCTTCTGCTGGTGTTTCAGCACTTTCAGCTGGTACAGAAACTGTTACTTTTTCTCCAGATGCTTCTTTTAATTTTCTTACTTCTTCAAGTGCAACTGCAACTTTTGAAATATTTCCAAGTAAAGCACCAGCAAGCATAGATAGTAAAGTTTCTCTTGATGGTAATTTTGCAAGAGTAATAAGTTCTTCTTTTGTCATTACTTTTCCTTCAATTACTCCACCTTTGATTTCATAATATTCATTATCTTTACTAAATTTGTAAATTGTTTTTAATGGTTCAAGATATTCTCCTGAGCTCATTACAACTGCTGTTGGTCCTTCTAGTTTTTCTTCTAGTCCTTCAATGTTACATTGAGCTAATGCTCTTCTTGTAATATTATTTTTTATAATATTGTATTTAGCTCCTGTGTTACGTAAGTCTCTTCTTAAAGTTGTGTCATCTGTAACATTGATTCCTCTGTAATCTGTTAAAAGTATTATTTTAGCTTCTTTCATTTCTTCTGCTAATTTGTTTACTTCTTCTTTCTTTTGATTAAGTATTTTTTCACTTGCCATTTTGTTTATTTCACCTCCTAAAAAATTGTTTATATTTTAAATTTAATAACTTTTTAATAGCACTTTTATAAGTATGTATACAACAATAAAAAGCACTTTTGTCCCCAAGGTTACAAAGAGTGCTTTATCTACACTTTTTAAACCTCGGTAGGACTTAATTTTTTTGCCTACTGTCTTTGGCTTTTATTATTACAGGGACACATCTTTTCCTTGGGTACTTCATGGACATGATATGTCATCCCCTAACCCTTATATATGAATGTATATTTTCCCCTATGTTTTTGTTATCTTTGATTTAAATAGATTCCAGGTCCCATTGTTGTAGTTATTGCTACACTTTTGATGTATTGACCTTTTGCTGCTGCTGGTTTTGCTTTTATTATAGCATTAATTATTGTTTCATAGTTTTCTAATAATTTGTCTGTTCCAAAAGAAACTTTTCCAAATCCTAAGTGAATGATGTTTGTTTTATCTAAACGATATTCTACTTTACCAGATTTAATTTCATTAATTGCTTTTGTTACATCCATTGTAACTGTTCCAGATTTAGGGTTTGGCATTAAACCTTTTGGACCTAATACTTTACCTAATCTACCTACAACACCCATCATATCTGGTGTTGCTACTACTACGTCATAATCAAACCAGTTATCATTTTGAATTTTTGGTATTA
>JAAWEC010000009.1 GCA_022794095.1 Clostridia bacterium | reverse complement strand
TCGGTTGCGTCGGTGCTGCTCTTGGCTGTCTTGCTATCGCTCCTGCCAATGACAGCATTGGGGACGTTTCTCTTGCGACATTTTTATGTAAACACAAACAAATTTATAGTACAAAGCAAAAATGAACATTATTTTATTTTTAAAAGAAAGGATAAAAAAATGAACAACACTCAAGAGAGTAAAGAAAATCAAAAAGGAAAAAAAGAACACTCGAATACAAAATGGTTTATAGAAGTATTTATAATGACTTTTATATTATCAATGATATTTTCATATATATCAGCTAATGGAGTATCACATTTAAATCTAGTATCAGCAATACTAATTTTAATATTAGTAATAGGAATAGGAATATTTTTTGATATTATAGGAGTAGCAGTAACAGTTGCAAATGAACATGAATTTCATGCAAAAGCAACAAAAAAAGTTAAAGGATCAAAAGACTCAATCAAACTAATCAGAAATGCCCCAAAAGTTGCAAATATCTGTGCAGACGTTATTGGAGATATTTGTGGTGTTTTAAGTGGAGCAATAAGTGCATTAATTGCTATGAAAATAACAGAGCAATTCAATTTGAATTTTGATTTGCAATTTTTACTAAGTGCATTAGTTGCAGCAATGACAGTAGGAGGGAAAGCATTAGGAAAAGGTGTTGCAAATAGCCAATCTACTAAAATAGTTCATAAAGTTGGTATAATATTAAATAAATTTAGTAAAAATTAGATATTAGAGGTGATTTTCTTGAAAGCATTAGTTACAGGTAGTTCCTCAGGAATTGGAAAAGACATAGCAAGGGAACTTGCAAAACGTGGATATGATTTAGTATTAGTTGCAAGAAATGAAGAGCAATTAAAAAAATTAGCTAAGGAATTAAAAGAAAAAAATAAAATTGAAGTAGAAACAATAGCAATGGATTTGTCAAAAATAGAAAATTGCAAAGAACTCCACAAAAAAGTACAAAATGTAGACATTTTGGTTAATAATGCAGGTTTTGGAGATTGTGGAAACTTCACAAAAACATCATTAGACAAAGAAATTTCTATGATAAATACAAATATAGTTGCTTACCACATTTTAATGAAATTATATTTAATTGATATGAAAGCAAAAGGTAGTGGAAAAATTTTAAATGTTGCTTCAATAGCAGGTTTTATGCCAGGTCCTCTAATGTCTACTTATTATGCAACAAAAGCATATATTGTAAGAATTTCAGAAAGTATAAGAGAAGAATTAAAAAAAGAAAAATCAAATGTGCAAATTAGTATCCTATGTCCAGGACCAGTTAGTACAAACTTTAATAAAGTTGCAAATGTAAAATTTCATATGAGAGAAGCAAATAGTATGCAAGTTGCAAAATATGCTGTAAAAAAGATGGAACAAGGAAAATTTTATATTGTTCCAGGAATTGATGTAAAACTAGCAAAAATAGGTGCAAAATTAACACCTACACCATTAATTAGTAAAATAACATATATGGTACAAAAAAGGAAAATAGAAAGATAATTAAGCAAAAAGACCCCATAATATACACAAATTTATTTCATGAATTTTGTATACAATAAAAAGGGGTCATGTAGAGATATATTTATCGAGAAAAAGAATCCATTTGACGACTACTACTGTAATTAAATTGGGAAGCTTTTTCTTTTAATTGATTTCTATATCTTTCCCTGCGTGCTATCATTTTAGGAGAATTATGTACTGCTTTTCCTACCTCTTTTGAAAAATACTCTTGATATTCTCCTGTAACATCATCTTCGATTATACCACCAACATAATTACCACAAGGTCTGGCTGGATTTTCTTTTAATCCGTCTTCAACGTGTCCAATTACATTATTTTTATTCAATATTTTTTTCATTAGAATATAAACATATTCTGGATCTAATCTTATTAATTGCAAGTCAATTTGTGCTAAAATATTTTCTTGACCATCTGACACAATTCGAGAACCACATTCAGATGGAGCATAGCAACTATCATCATAATACCATGAAACCATACAATTATATATATCTTGATTTTCAATTTGTAAAGCTACAGGATTTATAGCTAACCTTATAGAGTCATATGTTTGAGAAAGACTTGGTTCATCATCATAGAAGTCTATTGTTAGTATTCCTTCTTTAGTATAAGAATAGCTAATATTAGGCTTCTTTTTTTGAAATGGTTCAGTATCTGATGTTTCTTGAGATAGATGCGTATTTTTTCTCTTTTTAAATAAGTTTAATAATCCCATATAATCATCTCCTAACATATTAAGGATACCATATTTTACATAAAAAAGCAAATTATGCAAGATGAGTTTCAAAATGAAGTCTGACATTTTTTCTAAAAAATAAACATATGTAATCTATTTTACAATTTTTTAACTAAAGATACACAATATCAACATAAAAAGCAAAAAATTGACAAAAAACTATTTACAATTTTTAATAAGTTTGATATAACTAAAATGAAATCAAAAGAAAAAAGAGAAAAAGAAAAATGGCAAAAATAAAATATTTAATAATGATAATTTTAATAAGTGTAGCAGTATTTACAATACCAAATATTTCAAATGCATCAGATGTAAATGTAACTAAAAATGTCTATGCAAATAATGGTAGTATGAAATTTGAATTTACAGGATTAAATTTAGACCAAACACATAGCTATGAATATGGTCTTACCAAAGCAAAAGCAGACCAAGTTGGAACCTGGCATTTAATACCAGAAGCAAACTTTACACAAAACACAGCAACAGTAGATATTTCAACTATTACTAGAGACTTAAGAGAAATAATAAACTTAGTTGATGATGGATATATTACAATAAAAGATAAAACAGCAGAAAAAATAGTTTTAGAGCCATATAAGGTAGACTTAAAAATACCATTTTTACAAGTAACAAATTATACTGTAATAAAAAATGGGAAAGAATTTGGTACCTCAAAAGAAGAATCTATTAATATCTCTATAAGAAATAGCTTTAATAGTGAATCATATTATCAATATGAAAAAATAACAGACCAGAAAATTATCGATAAATACAAAGAAATTAAAGAAAAAAATGGAAACATGTTGGAATTGCAAGATATGTTAAAAACAACACCACCAACATCTGGGTGGAATAATTGGGGTTATTGGAATGGTCTTGATATGAATGGATTAGGTGGGTATGGGTATCCTCAAAAAAATATATCTCTTCCAGATAGTGGTCTATATTATATGTGGGTTTATTTTTCAGGAAATAACATCAAAAACATATATGGTTATTCATTAGTAGATAACTTACAACCAACAATTAACTTAGAAAGTATCTCATTACCAAAAACAGAAAAAGTTGCAATAGGGAAAACAATAACACTTAAACCAACATTTAATCCAGTAGGAGCAACAAATAAAATTGTAACATGGACTTCAAGTGATGAAACAGTAGCAACAGTTGACAATGCAGGAAAAATCACACCAAAAAAACTTGGTTCTACTATTATCACAGTAACATCACAAGATGGAAGTAAAAAAGCAACTTGTACAATTACAGTAGTTGAAAATGTAGGTGGAGGAAGTTCAAATAATGGAAGCTCTAACAGTGGAAGCTCAAATAATGGCACATCAAACATTAAAAACTATGACTCAACAATGGCAACAGGAAACTTACCTAGAGCAGGTATAGGAATAGGAATAATAGTTAGTATAATTGTTTTATTAAGTGCAAGTATATTTGGTTTCTTTAAATTGAAAAATTTAAAAGATGTAAAATAAGAAATAAATAAAAATTGAGAAATTACAGCTAAATATGATTTCTCAATTTTTTGTTTTATATTATAGGAAGTTCGGATAACTTTCCTATAATATAAAACGTTCCACAGAAAATTGCTTTGCAAATTTCGCAGACGAACAAAGAAGAAGTACATAAATAATTGACAAAATCGAAGAAAAGGGCTAAAATAATAGTGTTGAAATAGAAAAAAGGGGTGATGGATTTGCTAAAAATTTATAATACAAACATAGAAACAAACAAAATTGAAGAAATCAAAGAATTCAAAAGAGGAGCATGGATTAATTTAGTAAATCCATCGGAAAACGAAATAAAAAAAGTCTGTGAGAACATAGGCATTCAAGAAGACTTTATTCGTGACGCCTTAGATGACGAAGAAAAAGCCAGAATAGACCAAGAAGAAGACGACAACACAACACTTTTTATAGTAGATGTGCCAATTATTGAAAAAAGCGAAGAAAATGATATTTACACAACAATGCCATTAGGAATGATAGTAGTAAGAGACGATTTTTTTGTAACAGTATCATTAAAGAAAAACAAAATAATAGAAGACTTTGAAAAGAAAAAAATAAAAAACTTTCAAACATACAAAAAAACAAGATTTATATTTCAAATTCTATACCTAAACTCTTCATACTATTTAAGTTATCTAAAACAAATAAACAAAGAAACAGAAATAGCAGAATACATACTAAAAAACTCAATGAAAAACAAAGAACTTTTAAAATTACTAAGTTTAGAAAAAGGTTTAGTATACTTTACAACTTCTTTAAAATCAAATGAATTAGTCATGGAAAAAACGATGAGAGGAAAAATGGTAAAACTATATGAAGATGACGAAGAAATCCTAGAAGATGCTATCATAGAAAACAGACAAGCTATTGAAATGGCACAAATATACAGTAACATATTAACAGGAACAATGGATGCATATGCTTCAATAATTTCAAACAACCTAAATGGAGTAATGAAATTTTTAACATCAATAACAATAGTACTTGCAATACCAACAATGGTATCAAGTTTTTGGGGAATGAATGTAGGACTGCCATTTGAACATAGTCCATATGGTTTTGTAATGATGGTACTAATATCAGTTACACTAACATTATTAGTTACATGGTGGCTAAAAAGAAAAGATATGTTAAGTTAATATCTAAAAGGAGCAATTAAGAATATTACCAATTGCTCCTTTTAAGATATTAAATTTCATTTGGTTCAACTATTTTTCTAATTTTTTCTAATTGTATTTTCAAGTTATTATAAAGTGATTGAGAAATAGCTGGTTTTACTCCATTATTTATATCTATTTCATAATTATCAATATTTTTTTGAATATCTAATAATCTCATTTTTTGCACACCTGAAGAATTATCTTTATACATATAAATAGGCACATAATCAACCTTATCAATAGTAATTTTATTATCAATATGTTTTGTCATCTTCAAATTTAAAATGATAGAATTTCTAGTATTTTCAGCATTTTGGTCACAAATAAAATTTCCTAGAGCATAAATAACAAATACATCTTTTGTTCTGCCATCTTCTAAAGTGATAGTCTTTTTCTTCATTGGTTCTAATACATGAGGGTGATTTCCTAAAATAATATCAACCCCATTTTGGAATAGAAAATCTGCAAGTTCTTCTTGTTCTTGGTTAGCAGTTGTGAGATATTCAGTTCCCCAGTGCATACAAGCAACAATTAAATCAACATTTTGCTCTTTAGCTTTTGCAATATCACTTTTTATTAGTTCTTTATCAATTAAATTCACACAAAACTCTTGACCACTAGGAATTGGAATGCCATTAGTTCCATATGTATAATTTATAAAAGCAATATTTGCACCTTTAACATTTTTAACTAAAATAGTATCTCTATCTTCTTGAGATTTATAAGTACCTAGATGAGAAATATCAGCATCATCTAAAACATCAATTGTTCTGGAAAGCCCAGGAAAACCCATGTCTAGGCAATGATTCCCAGCAGTAGACAAAACATCTATCCCAATTTTCTTTAAATCATAAGCTAAGCTATCTGGAGAATTAAAAGTAGGATAATTACTATATCCTTTAGCACTTCCAGCAAAACTTGTTTCTAAACTCCCAATTGCAATGTCTCCAAGTTTTGTATAATTGCTAATTTCTTTAAAAACATAAGAGAAATCATATTCATTTGTTTCACTATTAAAGGCGTCCATATATTGTGTATTATGGCACATTATATCTCCAATAGCAGTTAATGTGAAGCTAATGTCAGTTTTTTCTTCTTTTTTTGGTTCTTCTTGAACATCAGAAATTTCTGATTTGGCTTGCTCTAGTTCCTCATTTACAGATTTTAAAAATTTATTATGCTCAATTGCCTGGCATATTGCATAAACAATTGATATAAATACTAATAACACAATAAGTACAAGCACACTAATAGATAATGTTTTGATAAATTTTCTATCTTGTAGTTCATGATTATTTTTTTTATTTTTTCTATAACCTCTTTGATTTCTTCGCATTATTAGAACTCCTTTGATAAGTTTATTAGTAATAAGGTATCATAAAAAATTGAAAAAATCAAATGCATTTAATTTAAGTTTCGACTTTTTACTATAAAGATAGTTGCAAAAGCCGAAACTTAAAATCTTATCGCAAAATAATACTTCGAATTCCTATATAACTCCAACTTGTATGTGGATCTTCTCCGCCAAACACTAAATCTAACAGAATCTATTTCATTGTTTTTTAATGGCATTACCAACTCATTCCATCTAACACCTTTACTACCATCATTACGACGAAAAGTATTTGATGTTTCACTTGTTCCATCTTTATAAGTAACTGTTATATTTCCATACATTGAGGGCCAAGTTGAATTTCCCCAATCTGAAACAAGTTGAATTGATATTTGGCTATTATTCATATTTTTACAATTAAGCTTTTCATATGGTACATCAAAATTTGCCCAATAATTCATATATCCTCCACCATTACCAGTTTGCAAACAGCCAACATTAAAAATATAATGTTCTCCTCCATTTGTACTAGGAGTAAACCAATCTTCAATTGCTATTCCATTTTCGGTCATATATTCAAATACATTTGTTTCTTCGAAATTTGGAACATCTACTGAATAATTCATTTTATACCCATTAGACAATGTTACAGTAAGTGGATATGTTCCTTTTTTTGAAACAGTAAATGTACCATGAGAACCATTAACTAACGTTCCATTAAGAGAAAGTGACTTAATTGAACTTTTAATATCTTCTGGTAAACTAACACTAATATCTAAATTATATCCTTTGATATTTGTTGTAACATTTAATTCTGCATCAGAAATTGTTACAGGTTCTGAATAATATGTAGAAGCATTACCAGCACGATCACTTAAGAAAATACAAAAACGATAAGTTCCAGGAGTATGACCAAGACCAAAATCTAATGTTTCTGAATAGTTTGAAGGTAATTTTCCTATACTAGCATTACTTCCAGAACTACCTCCTGCATTAATCCAAGTATTATCAGATTCTCGTAAAATTTCCCACCAAAATGCTTCGATTCCTTTTCGTGTATATTGGCTTTGTTCATCATTTATGGTAGCTGTCCATGTTACATTAGTTGCTGTAGTAAAATGAGTTGAAGCCATACCATCAACACTTGCAACAAAAGTAACTGTTGGTGGTAATTTATCAATATTTGTGATGTTTTTTGTAGCTACTCCACCTGAAATGCCAGTACTATTAACTAATCTTGCATAAATTGCACCATTTTCTGTCATAATAATACGTTCATAATATGTTTTCCAAGTAGTACCATCTATAGAATATTCTAATTCAAAGTCTTTTAATTCTGTTACAATTTCAACTTCAACATCCTGATTTGTCAATGTTTCTGGAGAAACATTAAAAGTAACATTACTACTTTGTAAATCTGGTGGTTCAGTTTCATCATAAATACCATTAAACTTTATATCGTTTTCTGTTATTTTATATACATACTCTTCTTTTGTAATAACATAAATGCTTGTATCATTTCTTCTATTTATTTCTGACTCATTAAAAGTCTCATTCTTTTTTATTTCGTTTTCAAATTCATCTAAATATCTTTTAGCATCCCAATTATTTGTGATTTTATCTGCTCTTAAACCATGTGATATTAATTTTAGTATTTCCTCATAATTTTTCTTTTTTGTTTCTTCTCCTGCTAAGTTAGCTTTGTTTAAAATTCCATTATCTCCTGATAAAGTTGCTATTGTTATTCCAGCTAAGATTAGTAAAATAATAATTGTAATAACTAAAGCAATTAAAGTAATTCCATTTTGTTTTTTCTTAAGTTTTTCCATTTTAAATTTCATTCCTTTCATTTTTTTTAATTATATGTTCTTGCATGGATTATGTTAATACGTTGCCTAATAATTTAAAATATTTCAAATTACTGTATTTAGCTTTATTATTATATTGACTAAATTGTAAATAGTATTATTTGTAAAATACTTGAAAAACAAAGGAAAATAGTATATAATAACCAACAGAAAAAAAGGTTTATAGGTAAATCCATAAAACCTAAATATATTAACAAGGAATGAAAAAAATGCTAAATACAAATGGCGTAACTGTAAGATTTGGAAAAAGAATATTATTTGAAGATGTAAACATCAAATTTGGAAAAGGAAACTGTTATGGAATAATTGGAGCAAATGGAGCAGGAAAATCAACATTTTTAAAAGTTCTATCAGGAGAAATAGAGCCAAGCAAAGGAGATGTCAGCTTAGATAAAGGAGAAAGACTATCAATATTAAAACAAGACCACTTTGCTTTTGAAGAATTTACTGTTATGGATACAGTTATAATGGGAAACAAAGAACTATATGACATCATGAAAGAAAAAGATGAAATTTATGCAAAGCCAGACTTTTCTGAAGAAGATGGTATGAAAGCTGCAAAATTAGAAGAAAGGTTTGCAGAATTAGATGGTTGGAATGCAGAATCAGATGCAGCCATATTATTAAATGACTTAGGAATTGTGCCAGAAAACCACTATAAATTAATGAAAGAAATAGAAGCAAAAGACAAAGTAAAAGTGTTGTTAGCACAAAGTCTATTTGGAAACCCAGATGTATTGCTATTAGACGAGCCTACAAACGATTTAGACTTAAAAAGTATCAATTGGTTGCAAGACTTTTTAATGGACTTTGAAAACACAGTTATAGTTGTATCACATGATAGATACTTCTTAAATAAAGTATGTACACACATAGCAGATGTAGACTT
>JAAWEC010000151.1 GCA_022794095.1 Clostridia bacterium | reverse complement strand
GCATGGGATACAGCAATAGTATTTTTGCAAACATTTGGTACAAATAAAAAATATTCAAGACAAAATAGTTTAAATACAAGCTTGGCAAATAAAGGAACAAATAATTTAACAGAAAATCAAGATAAAATATGTAATATATGGGATATGGCAAGTAATGTAGTAGAATGGACAACAGAAACTTCTAGTGACCCAGACTATCCTTGCGCTATTCGAGGTGGCGTTTACGGCCACAGCAACGGTTACTCAGCTATTCGCGACTTCGGCGATTCAGTTAATGCTTACGACAACGTTACTTTCCGTCCGTTACTTTATTTGTAGGTCTGAACTCTGTGAAAACTAAAATATTAGGATTTGGGTAGGATTTAGGGACGACCCCCAAATCCTATTAAAATTTTAAGAAATTTTTAATTGACTTCAAAGGGACTTTTGGAATATAATTGCCATTAAGGAGAGTAGTAGCAAAAATGAAACCAAAAGAAATAAATATAAAAAAAGGACTAACTTCAAGTCAAGTAAAAGAAAGAGAAGAAAAAGGGCTTGTCAATTACAACACAGAAGTGCCAACAAAAAGCATAAAAAAAATACTATATGATAACTTTTTTACATTATTTAATTTAATAAACTTAATATTAGGAATCGCTGTATTTGCAGTTGGTTCCTATAAAAATATGCTATTTTTAGGAATTGTAATTATAAATACGCTAATCAGTACAATACAAGAAATCCACTCAAAAAGAGTAGTAGACAAGCTTTCCATTATGGCAAGTAGCAAAGCAAAAGTAATTAGAGAAAGCAAAAGCCAAGAAATATCAATTAATAGTTTAGTGGTAGATGACATTATAGAATTTAATTTAGGAAATCAAGTCCCAACAGATAGCGTAATTTTAGAAGGAAATGTCCAAGTAAATGAATCATTTATTACAGGTGAAGCAGACACAATATACAAAAAACAAGGAGATATGCTACTTTCAGGAAGTTTTATTGTAAGTGGTAAATGCACAGCAAAAGTAGAACATATTGGGGAGGAGAATTATACAGCACAAATTTCGAGTGGAGCAAAATATGTAAAAAAAGTAAACTCTGAAATTATGAAATCACTAAACAAAATTATAAAATTTTTAACATTTGCAATTATTCCAATTGGAATAGCCCTATTTTATACACAACTACAAATAGAAGATACAACTTTTCAAAAAGCAGTTGTAAAAAGTGTTGCAGGTATAATAGGCATGATACCAGAAGGGTTAGTACTTTTAACAAGTACGGTTTTAGCAGTAAGTGTTATAAGATTATCCAGATCAAAGGTTTTAGTACAAGAGCTGTATTGCATTGAAACACTGGCAAGAGTAGATACATTTTGCTTAGATAAAACAGGAACTTTAACTAAAAACACAATGGAAGTAAAAGATTATATTCCACTAAACGAAAACAAAAAAGAAATGAGTAATATCTTATCAAACATAGCAAAAGCTTCAGAAGATGAGAATGCAACAATACAAGCAATAAAAAGAAAATTTATAAAACAAGACACAAAATGGGAAGTAGTAGAAAAAATTGCATTTTCTTCACAAAATAAGTGGTCAGGAATTTGCTTTAAAGAGGTTGGAACATACATAATTGGAGCACCAGAAATAATTTTAAAACAACAGTTTAGCAAATATAAGAGTGTAATTGATAACTATTCTAAAGACTACAGAGTACTTATATTGGCTAATTCAAAAAATATCATAATCAATAATGAATTACCAGAACCAATAGAGGTAATAGGATTTATTCTGTTATTAGATACTATCAGAAAAGAGGCAAAACAAACAATAAAATATTTTGAAAAACAAGGTGTAGAAATAAAAATAATTTCTGGAGACAATCCAATAACTGTATCTAAAATTGGAAAACAAGTTGGAGTAAAAAATTATGAAAAATACATAGATATGTCAAAAATAAAAGAAGAAGAAATAGAAAAAGTAGCTATTCAATACACTATTTTTGGAAGAGTTTCGCCAACACAGAAAAAGTCTTTAGTAGAAGTTCTACAAAAAGCAGGAAAAACTGTTGCAATGACAGGTGATGGTGTAAATGATGTATTAGCACTAAAAACAGCAGATTGTAGTATTGCAATGGCAAATGGAAGTGATGCAACAAAATCAGTATCACAATTAATTTTATTAGATAATAACTTCTCATCTATGCCAAAAGTAGTAGCAGAAGGAAGAAGAACAATAAATAATATACAACGTTCGGCAACATTGTTTTTGGTAAAAACAATATATTCTGCTGTACTTGCAGTTATGTTCTTAATAATGCAAGAACAATACCCATTTGAACCAATACAAATGAGCCTAATTAGTAGTATCACAATAGGGCTTCCATCATTTATTTTAGCATTAGAGCCTAACAAAGAAAGAATAAAAGGAAAATTTTTACGAAATGTGATTATACGAGCATTACCAACAGGGTTAGCAGTAGTACTAAATGTATTTGCAATAGCAATTTTAAACAAGTTTGATTTAGTATCAGAAGAGCAATATTCTAGCTTATGTGTTATTGCAACAGGAATTTGTGGAATTTTATTATTATTCTCATTTGTAAAAACAAGAAAAAGTGAAGAAACAAAACTTCCAATATCAATTTTTAGATTATTATTAGCCTTAATCATAACAGCCTTATTTATATTAGGACTAACAGCTTTTAGTTGGTGGTTTAATATAGTTCCACTTTTACAAATGCTACCAATAATTTTAAAAGTAATAATAATTGCTGTAATTAATTTTACAGTATTAACAATATTAATAGCTAATTAATAATCCATTAGGGACATATAAACATCAAATTATCATTCCAAAATTTGATGTTTTTTTGCAATTTTTTTATAAAGGCAATAAATATAAAAACAGAAATTCTGGAAATTGGTTGACAGTAATTGTTATTATTGATAAATAATAATCAAAATTAAAAATTTTATATTAGAACAAAAGAAATATGGAAGGATTTAGGTTGATGAAACGTATGAAAAAAACAATAGAAGAAAAAACAGCCAATAAGGGTATAACTTTAATAGCATTAGTAATTACAATAATAATTTTGTTAATGCTTGCAGGAGTGGCAATAGCTACATTAACAGGAGAAAATGGAATATTAACAAAAGCCAAAACTACAAAAAATAAAACAGATGAAGCATCTGCAAGAGAAAAAGTCAAAATAGCAGTAATGGGAAGTTATGGAGCAGATGAAAAAATAGATATAAATGAATTAAAAGGAAATTTACAACAAACAGAGGGTGTAACAGGAGCAGAAAATATAACAGAATTACCAGCAAAAGTAACAGTTGATGGATATGAAGTAAATATTGATGAAAATGGAAAAGTAACAGTAGGAAATCAAACAGATAGACCAACACCACCAGTAAGCAATATAGCAGTTCCAGGAGAAATTGTAACAGGAGACGAAAATAAAACATACATAAAAAATGGAACAGCAATAATCCCAGTAGGATTTGCAATTGTACCAGGAGCAGATGATGTAGAAGAAGGACTAGTAATTTCAGATGTAGCAAATGATACAGAAAATGTAGGAAACCAATTTGTATGGATACCAGTAACAGATGAAACGCCATATGTAAGAAATACAAGTTATGGAGATGCTAAAATTTCAGCAAAAGCTCGTGATGATACAGACTATTTACCAGATGGAATAACAGACGAAGAAACAGCAGTTAGAAATGCAAAGGGATTTTATATATCAAGATATGAAGCTGGAAAAGAAGGAACAAATACATTAGTAAGTAAAAAAGGGGCAAAGGTATGGACAAATATTACTCAAGTAAATGCAAAAGCAACAGCAAAAACAATGTATTCAAGTAATACATATGTAAAGAGTGCATTAATATCAGGAATACAATGGGATGTGACAATAGCATTTATTTCTAATAAACCAAGATTAGATGGAACAAATAAAACTTATGATATAATGAAAGTAGACAGTAGTAGGCATGTAGGAAGTAGCGTAGCAATAGCAGGAAATAATGAAGCAGATAAAGTGTGTAATATATATGACTTAGAGGGAAATGCATGGGAATATGTAGCAGAAAAAAATGGCTCTACTGAGAGTGGTCCAGTTATTGCTAGAGGTGGTACTTATGAATACAGCATGCCAGTTTCTCGTCGTGATGATAGCAATGGACAAGCTTATAACCAGTATTCCTTCCATTTAGTACTTTATGTTGTGTGAAACTAAACTCTTGGGAGAGTATAAAAAAATTTGTATAATATGTAATAAAATCAAAAAGTATTATTTTAAAAAAATGAGTTCTGTATATTATATAGGACTCATTTATTATATTTAGAAAACATGTTAAATAATTATAATATTCAAATTTAAGAATAAAGGAAAACAAAGAAAAAGAAAGAAATAAGGAGAAAAAACAAGCAAAAAATGTATAAAAAGGAAAATAAAACCATATAATTTATAAAAACACAAACAAATCAATACATAAACTGTATACATAATTTGATTTTGGAAACAATATGTAGTATAATAACAAATAGTTCGTGCTAAAACAAAAAAATAAGGAGCGTGAATTTTATTTTTAGAAAGAAATTAAAATTAAAATATGGTACGAAAGAAAAACTAAAATATTTTAATGGAATTATAATTGCATTAGGATTTATTCTTCAAATGGTAGTAGTAAAAGACAAACCTATGTATAGTGTAAGGATTGCTGGAACAGAATTAGGGTATGTGCAAAATAAAGAAGCTTTAGAAGAAAAAGTAAAAGAATCAGTTTTAGAAAAAGAAGAAAAAAATGTAGACAACATTGATGTAAAAGCAAAACCAGAATACGAGTTAAAATTTGTAAACAGAACAACCAAAACAAACGAAGAACAAATAATAGAAGCTGTAGAACAAGATGTAGAAATCACTTATAAATATTATGAAATAGCCTTACAAAACGAACAAATTGACTCTGTAAACACAATAGAAGAAGCAGAAGAACTTATAAATAAAGTAAAAGAAGAAAACAAGGAACAAGAATTAGACTTAAGCATTATTGAAAAATACACAAAAAATGTTGAAGAAGTAAACACAAATAACGTAGAAGTTGCAAAAAATGATGTTCAAGAAAAAATCACACAAAAATTAGAAGAAGAAAAAAAGCAAAAAGAAGAGGAAGAACGAATTAACAGCATGCCAGAAATAAATGGAATAAAGTTAGCATACCAACCAGTAAAGGGAACAATATCATCAAGATATGGTGTAAGCAGTAGAATAAGAAAATCAAACCATACAGGATTAGATATTGCAACAAAATCTGGAACACCAATAAAAGTTATCGCAAGTGGAAAAGTAACTTGTGCAAGTTATCAAGGAGCCTATGGAAACCTAGTAAAAATAAGCCATGGAAATGGAGTAGAAACATGGTATGCACATACAAGTAAAATGTATGTATCAGTAGGTCAAAAAGTAGAAGCAGGTCAAACAATTGCAGCAGTTGGATCAACAGGAAACTCAACAGGTAGCCATCTACATTTAGAAATAAGAGTAAATGGTCAGCATGTTAATCCACAAAACTATTTATATTAAAAATAAAAATAGGATTTAGGGACGTCCCCAAAATCCTATTTCTTTGTTTTGGGCATAAATGGGACAGGCACTGATATGCCCAAAATTTTTAAAACCTAAACCTTACTACAAATGCGATTGCGAAAAGTTGAAATTTGAACTCAATCTATCTTGACAAAATTTTCTAATAATATATAATAAATGTGGTTAAAATAAAACTAATGAGGAGGAATTTTTTATGCAAGAAATAAGTCAAGAGGAACAACAAAAAGTTCAAAATATGATAAATGAGCTTGTAGAAAAAGCTAAAGTAGCGTCAAAAGAATACTTAAAGTTAGACCAAGAAACAGTAGATAATATTACAAAAGCCATGTCAATGGCAGGACTAGAACATCATATGGAATTAGCAAAGTTAGCAGTAGAAGAAACTGGAAGGGGAATTTATGAGGATAAAATAACAAAGAATATGTTTGCTACAGAATATGTGTATCACAGTATTAAATATGAGAAAACAGTTGGAATTATTAATGAAAATGAAGAAGAAGATTATATAGAAATTGCTGAACCAGTTGGAATTATTGCAGGAGTTACACCTGTTACAAACCCAACTTCTACAACTATGTTTAAGTCAATTATTGCAGCAAAAACAAGAAATGTTATTATATTTGGTTTTCACCCATCTAGCCAAAAATGTAGTATGGAAGCAGCAAAAATTTTAAGAGAGGCAGCAGTAAATGCAGGTGCACCAGAGAATTGCATTTTGTGGATTGAAGAACCAAGTGTACTGGCAACTAGATTATTAATGAACCATCCAGATGTTAATTTGATTTTAGCAACAGGTGGAACAGGAATGGTAAAATCAGCTTATTCTTGTGGAAAGCCAGCTTTAGGTGTTGGACCACGGAAATGTACCATGTTATATCCATAAAAGTGCCAAATTAAAGACATCTGTAAATGACTTAGTTTTATCAAAAGCATTTGATAATGGAATGATTTGTGCTTCTGAGCAGGCAGTTTTAGTTGATAGAGCAATTTATGAAGAATTTGAAAAATTGATGAAAGAAGCAAATTGTTATTTCTTAAATGAAGATGAGAAAGAAAAATTAAAACAGAGTATGTTTGAATGGAATGAAGAATATGGATTCAAATTAAAATCTCATGTACCAGGTCAGTCACCTTACAAAATTGCACAAGAGGCAGGGTTTGAAGTACCAGAAGATACTAAAGTTTTAGTAGTATATGAAGAGGGAATAGGTAACGAGTATCCATTTTCAAAAGAAAAATTAAGTCCAGTTCTTACCTATTATATTGTAGAAAATGAGGAAGAAGGAATCGAAAAATCTGAAAAATTATTAGAGTTTGGAGGACTTGGACATTCTGCAGTTATCCATTCAGAAGATAGAGATATAAATCTAAAATTCTCAGAAACAATGAAAGCAGGAAGAATTATTGTTAATTCTCCATCAACACATGGAGCCATTGGTGATATTTACAATACCAATATGCCATCTTTAACACTTGGCTGTGGCTCATTTGGTGGAAACTCAACAACAGCCAATGTGTCATCAGTTAATTTAATTAATATAAAAAGAGTTGCGAAAAGGAGAGTTAATATGCAATGG
>JAAWEC010000150.1 GCA_022794095.1 Clostridia bacterium | reverse complement strand
GTCTCATTTGTATAAACTGTTCCTACTGGTATCCACACAAATTCACTTCCAACCGTATTTGCATGACTCACGTCTTCGATAACTACTCCTCCTGTTACATTGTCAGCAGATTCGCTATTTATTTTAAATCCTGCTGGAAGTACTATTATGTTTTTGTATTTATCTTCTAATATGGTATTTTCAGTCGTGCTTAATGGTTCGTCTTTTTCTATTGCTTCTTGCAATGTTGCTGTTGGTGTTAATGTATCATTTCCACCTGTTGGTTCTCCTTCAATTGTTACTTTTCCATTTTCATCAATAGTTACTTTATAGCCTTCAACTGTAACTGTTGTTGGCAATTTTGTTATACTATTTGCCCCTGTTACACCTTCCGTTTTCTTTAAATTCTCTTTTAATTCATTTATATCTATTGTTCCATTTGCTTCATAGCTTCCCATTACTGCTATTTGGACTTTTTCTCTAGCTTCTGCCTCTGTTGTTTTACTTTTTGCAGTTTGTGCCTTTGTTAATATTCCGATTTTCTCCTGTTAAAGTGGCAATTGCTACTCCTGCAAGTATTAACAATACTATTATAGTTATTACCAACGCAATTAAAGTTATACCATTGTTTTTTTTACTAGTCTGTAATTTTGTTATACTTTTCATTCAATCCATTTCCTTCCTTATTCTTTTGTTATATTTTTATTTGTTGTCATTATAATAATAACTTTTCTTATTGTCAATAAGTTTTCATAATTTTCCTATGCCTGATATGTTTTAATTATTCAAAAATTTTGCAAAAATGTGCAAAAGGAAACATTCCCATTGCACATTATTTGCAGAATCTATGTCTACCAATTGTTATTGTCATTGGTCTTGACCATATCCATTTATTTGTTGCAGTAGAAGGGTTAAAGTAGTAAATTGCACCATAACTAGGATCCCATCCATTAATAGCATCTTGAGCTGCTTTTTTTGCTGTTGCATCTGCTGTTAAATTAATTTGACCATCTCTTACTGCATCAAATGCTCCTGATTGGTATATTACTCCTGATATTGTATTTGGAAAAGAACTACTCCTTACTCTGTTCATTACAACTGCTCCTACTGCTACCTGTCCAGTATATGGTTCTCCTCTAGCTTCTCCATAGATTAGTTTTGCAAGTAAATTTACATTGCTAGAATTACTAGAACTTCCACCAGAATTAGAAGATGAACTTGAATAAATTCCCATTGCTTTTAATGTTGCAGGACCTGCAATTCCATCAACTTTCAATCCATTTTTTCTTTGGAAATATTTTACGGCATTTAATGTTTGTGTTCCAAAAATTCCGTCAACATTTCCATTGTAATATCCCCATCTTTTTAATTTTGTTTGAATTTGTGTTACTTCATTTCCTCTTGAACCATATTTTGATAATGCTTCTACTGTATTATTTTTATATATTATATAAAATATTACACTAGCAGATAGCATGATTGCTATTAAACTTATAATTATTGTTTTCTTTTTATTTTTTAACATAAAAACCACCTTAAGTCTATTTTTAACATTAAAGTGGTTTTTTATACATTTTGGATTAATTATCTATCTCTTTCTTGTAGTCTTTTTTCAAAATGATTAACAAATTGTATGTTATTTATCTTTTCTATATACATTTACTGTTTCATATTTATTCATAGAGTTATTTTCCCCTTAACTACAATATTTACAAAGTATAGTTTCCAATCCAATTTGCAAATCAATTTGTCCTATTTTATATTTATAATCCAGATTCCTTAAATCCTGTAAAATATCCTTTAATTCCGTTTCCTTAAAATATTTTGCTTGCATTTTGTATTTGTTTACCAAAAAAGTTTGGTTTGGCTTTAAATTCAATGTACTTATAATGTCTTTATTATATTTTAAAGATAGTTCTACTAAATATAATTTTTTAAAATGATTGTATAATGTAATTAAAATTTTTTGTAGTGGTTCTTTATTATAAATTAAATTTTTTAATACTTGCAATGCTTTTGCAAGTTCTTTTTTTCCTAAAGAATCTGTCAAGTCAAATATAACACTTTCTAATTTTTTAATGGATAGTTCATCAATATCTTGTTTTTTTATTTTTCCATCTTTTCCTACATATTCAATAAGTTTTCGTATTTCATTAATTAAATCTTGCATACTAGTGCCACAGCACTCTATAAAATAATGTATAGTATTACTGTCAATTTCTACTTGATACCCTTTACAAATTGCTTGTATTCTTTTTTCAATTTGAATTGGTTTTTGGTAGTCGAATTTGCACACCACGCCTGCATTTTCAATTATTTTATATAGTTCTTGTTTATTGTCTGCATCTTCTTCAATAAAAACCAATATCACACTTTGCTTTATTTGTTCTATGTTTTCTTTTATATATATTGCTAGTTTTTCTCTTATTTTTGCAAGTTCTGCATTTTTTCTTTTTCCATCTTTTTTTAGTAGTCCAGTGTTTCTTGCTATAATTAGTTTTTTTTCATATCCAAAGCTAGGTGTTTCAATGTTTGCAATTAGTTCATTGTAATTTGTTTCATCAATTGTTATGTAATTTATTCCTTTAATTGCTTCTCCAAATAGATTTTTTATTCTTTTTAATGATGTTTCTAGTAAAAATAATTCTTCACCATATAGTAGGTATAGGTTTTGTAGATTTTCGGTTTTTAGTTCTTTTTCTAAATTCTCAATTGATAACATCCTTGTTCTCCATAAATTTAAAATATTATTTCTCTAAAATAATTCTAAATACTTCTGCTACACTCCAAGCTTGATTTATTGTGCCTTTTGGCAAGTATGGTTTACATGAATCATAAAGTTCTGCAATTCCACCAATACAACCTCTATCAAAAAGTTCCTTTTGGAAAGTTTTGGTGGTTTTTTGAATGAATTTTTGTAGCTTTTCTTCCCATTTTTTCTTGTCCTCTGAAGTCTTAGCTTCTTGTAATGTATTTTTCAAACTGTCATAATACAATCCCAATAGCCAAGGCCATGTAATTCCTTGATGATAGCTTGTATCTCTTTGTTTTGGGTCTCCTTCATATACTTCTACATAGTTTTCTTCATCTTTTGCTAAAGTTTGCAATCCATAAGAGTTTAATAATTTTTTCTCAACAGTTTGCAGTAGTTGATTTGCAATTTTAGAATTTGGTTCTAATACTGGATAACTTAGAGACAACGCAAATAGTTGGTTTGGTCGTATTTTTCCATCTCCTATTACATCATATAAGCATTTCTTTTTTTCATTGTAGAATTTTTCTTCAAAAGTTCTTTTACAATTTTGTGCTAATTCTTTATATTTTTTACTTAAAATTGGATGTTTGAATTTTTTTGAAAGTTCAGCCATAATTTGATTTGCATTATACCATAAGCTATTTACTTCTACAACTTTTCCATTTCTTGGTGTAACTGCTATACCATCATATTTTGCATCCATCCAAGTGTTTTGTGTTTCTTCTGTTCCTGATACTATTAATCCATCTGTATCTAAGTAGATATTGTTATCATCTACATCAATTCCATTGCAGTAATTTTCTATAATTTCTTGCATAACAGGATATAATTTTTCTTTTACAAATTCATAGTCTCCTGTATATTTCAAGTATTTTTGTACTTGTTCAAATAATAGCAAAGAAGCATCTACACTATTATATAATGGTCTATTGTCATAACCTGAATATCCATTTGGAATTAATCCAAATTTGACGTCTCGTATCATGGTTAATAATATTTCTTTTGCAATTTCAAACTTCTTAGGAATTAATATAATTCCTTCAAAAGCAATTAAAGTGTCACGTCCCCAATCTAAAAACCATGGATAACCTGCTAAAACTGTATGTAAAGAAAATGCAGGTCTATATACTACAAAACTGTCTGCTGACATTAAGAAAGTTCTTACTAAGTCATCTCTTTCTTGTTCTTTTTTTGTTTTATTTTGTTTTCTATTGTCAATTAATAAAGATTCATTAAACATTTCTCCTAAGCGAATGATTTCATTATTGATGAATTTTCTTACACTTTTTTGTTCAATGTTTTCCTCTAATGAACAAACAAAATAAATTTCTTTTTCTTCTTTCGCTGGTATTTCTATCTCATATACTCCAGGTACAGCATGATTTTCTTCTGGACAAAATCCTCTTTTTTCTTCTTCTACATAAAACATATTAAAAAATGTATCATTATCATGTTGATGGTATTCTCCTTCTGATACGTGCATATAAACTGGAGTAGTAGAATTTCCATCTATTATTAATTTTACTTTGTTTTTGTTAACTGTTTGTTTTATATCAAAATAATGGTCTGTATTTGCTTGATGAAAGTCCCTAAAATTCACAACAGGCGCTAATGTTAATTTCGCTTTTGTTCCTTCATTTTTGATTTTATAATAGACTCCAACTGTATTATGGCCATATTCCATACATACCATTTTTGTTATTTCGACTTTCCCTACTTTATATTTAAAAATAGGTACATAATCTCTTCTAAATTCTTCTTGATATTCATATCCTTTAGAAATATATGATTTACAAATATTTGTATATAAATCATATTTTTTGTTTCTTATTTCTATACTCTCATCTAACTTAGAAAGTACTAAAAACCTTCTAGCAGGTGGTGTTAATGGTGCAATTAATAAGCCATGGTATTTTCTTGTATTTGCTCCTATAGCTGTTGAAGAACTAAAACCTCCTATTCCATTTGTTATTAACCATTCCTTGTTTAATCCTTCTTCTAAATTCAATTTCTCTTTAGTAATCTTCATATTTTTTTCCTTTCTTTGAGACAGTAGGGACAGGTCTCATTTGTCTCATATTTATTGTGATTATATTAATTTAGACATTTTTCGACTAAATTAGTGACACATTTAAGCACTGTCCCTACTGTTTCTTCTTCTGCCTCTTGCACTTTTTGGCTTTGTTGTTTTCTTTTCTTCTATATCTTGACTTACATGCTCTTGTTCTATTTGCATTATTGGCTCATTTTCTACTTGTTCTTTTGTTTTTATGATTTCCTCTTGCATTTCCATTACTGCTTTTAAACCTTCTTCTAAACGCATTTCCACTTCTGTTTTTTCTTCTACTTTTTGTCTAATCTCTTCTATTTCTGCTTTTGCAACTTCTGGAATATTTATTTCTTCCATTTTATATGGATTTTCTTCTTGTAATTTCTTTTCTATTTTTTCTTTTTCCTTTTGGATTTTTTCTTTTTGTACTTTCTTTTTGGCATTAGCATCTGCCTCTCTAATAGAAACTATTCTATCACTGTATTTATTGCTAAACTTACTTTTACCTTTGAATGATGCTCCTATTCCATTTTTACCATGTCTTCCTGTTTTGGTCTCCTTTTTTTCTTTTTTCTTCATTGATTTTTTTACTTTGCTGATTCTTTTTTCTTCTCTTAATTTTGTATTTAACATCAAATATTGTGGGTCATTTTGTTTATCTTGATATTTTAAATCATCACAAATTAATTCAATAATAGATGCTGCTACTAAATTAGGGTCATGGCGAATACAGTCATTAGCTATCATTGATAGGTTTCTTTGTAAAAATTTAATTCCTTTTACTTTATCAACATCTGCTAGTACTAATTCTTGTCCTTCCATATTATATTTTTTAATAAATTCTGGTATAATTTCTCCTGTATCGTAAATACAATAATCAACAATTCCATTTCCACAATGGTCTATAATTGCCTTTAAGTGGTCAGATACACTATAATAGTCTGTTTGCCCTGGTTCTGTCATTATATTGCTAACATATACTTTTATTGCTGTACTTTCTTTAATTGCCTTAGCAACTCCCCCTACTAGTAAATTAGGGATTACATTAGTATATAAACTTCCTGGCCCTATTATAATGCAATCTGCTTTTTTTATTGCTTCCATTACATCTGGTGTTGGTCTACAATTTGATGGACTTAAGAAAATTCGGTTAATTTTTGTGATTTTTTCTGCTACTACTTCTGCAATTCTTGATTTTTCTTCTACTAAATATCCATTTTCTAATTCTGCTACTATTTTCATTTCATCTGTTGTTACTGGTATTACTTTTCCAATCATTTTAACTACTTCGTTACTTTTTATAATAGCATCTCCAATATTTCCATTTATTTCTTTCATGGCTGAAAAATATATGTCAGAAAAGCTAAGTCCTTTTAATTTACCATTTGTGAATTCATAATTAAATAATGCTTCTATTTCCTCTTCCTTTGTTGCAAGAGAAACCATACTGTCTTTAACATCTCCTAATGGTAACATCTCTAATTCTTTTCTTGAATTAGTAATTCCTTCTCCATAATCTGAAACAGTTACAATTGCAGTTAAATTACTTGTGTAATTTTTAAGTCCTGAAAGAACTGTATTTAGTCCTGTTCCTCCACCAATTACAACAATATTAGGCCCTTGATCATATACTGTTTTGTCAAAAATCAAAGACTTTACATTTACATTTTTCTTATTTTCCATACGTTCATCTGTTGCTTCAATAAGAACCTCTAATGTACGCTTATTTAAGAAAATTAGTCCTAGTATAATAGAAATAAATCCTAATACAAATATAACTACAACCTTTCCAACTTCCTCAAAAGAAATTTCTTTCATAACTAAAATTTCTGCTAACCCATAACATGCAAGCAAAATTCCTATTAATATTAAAAACATCCATCTTTTCATTTTATTACTAGCTTTAAACCATTGCATAAAACCTTTCATTCTACAATTCATTCCTCTCTTTTTGGGCATAATTGGGACAGGCACTGAGTAGCCCTTTTGCTCTTTGGGCATAATTGGGACAGGCACTGAGTAGCCCTTTTGCTCTTTGGGCATAACTGGGACAGGCACTGAATGACCCTTTTGCACTCTGGTTAACTGTTGCTTTCCCCAATAATCTCTATTTCTAATTCAATTCGCTTTTTGAATTTGTTATATACTTCATTTTTTACATGTTCTATTAATTCTAAAACATCTTTTGCAGTTGCATTTCCTTTGTTTATTACAAACCCTCCATGTTTAGTAGATACTTCTGCATCTCCTATATGATAGCCTTTTAATCCTGCTTCGTCAATTAGTTTTGCTGTTATAAAGTCGTTTCCTCTTTTAAAAGTACTACCTGCACTTGGATATTCTATTGGTTGTTTTTCTTTTCTATATAGTGCATATTCTTCCATTTTTTCTTTTATATCTTCTTTTTGACCTTTTTGTAATGATAATTCTATTTGGGTGATGATATATTTTTCTTTTTTGAAAATGCTACTTCTATAATTAAATTCTAATTCTTCGTTTGTAAATGTTCTTTCATTTCCCTGGTAGTCCATGCATTTTACAGTTTTTACTATGTCTTTCATTTCTTTGCCATGTGCACCTGCATTCATTCTAATGGCTCCACCAATAGTACCTGGAATTCCTGATAATTCTTCTAACCCTGTTATTTGCTCTTGCAAGCATATTTTTGCTAATTTTCCTATTTTTTCTCCTGCTCCTACAATTATTTTTACTTTTTCATCTTTTTTTTCAATATCTATTTTTTCTATTCTTATATTTAATGTAATTCCTTTTATTCCTTTATCTAAAACTAGTAAATTGCTTCCATTTCCTATTATTGTTACTTGTTGGTTGTTTTTGTTTGCAAATAATAAGACTTTTTTTAGGTCTTCTATATTGTCTATTTTGATAAAAATTTGTGCTGGTCCTCCAATTTTAAAAGTAGTGTGCTTTTTCATCGGTTCATTGTAAAGTATATTTTCTTGTTGTATACCTAAATTCTTGATTTGGTTTGCAATATCCAAAAAAATTCACTCCCTCTTTTTTTGTTCTAGTTTATTTTATTGGCTACTAGTTGTTTTTTATTCTACTATAAATTATAAAAAAAAGCAAGGTAAAAAATCCTTTTTCAAAATTCATAAGTTTATTTTTTTTGCAATATATTATAATATGTTACAAAACTCTTGTATCCAATTTTTAGGCTGTACCTTTGTAACTACAATATACTTTTTTAAGAGGTTATTATGATTTCCAAAACAAATTTTTATGTGATTAAATTAAAAAGAAATTTATTAGCTTTTTTGTTTTTAGGTTTTACATTTTGTTTATTAATTTTTTCTAAAAGTAATCTACCTGCTGTAAAATCTGGATTAAATTTATGGGCAAATTCTGTTATTCCATCACTTTTTCCTTTTTTTGTTGCCACTGAATTATTAATGCATACAAATATTGTAACAATTATTGGCAACATATTAAATCGTTTTATGAAACCTATCTTTAATATTCGTGGCGAACGGTGCTTTTGCTTTTATTATGGGTCTTATTAGTGGTTATCCTGTTGGTGCAAAAATTGCTAGTAATTTTAGACAAAACAATATATGTAGTAAAGAAGAATGTGAAAGATTACTTAGTTTTACTAACAATTCTGGCCCTTTATTTATTATTGGAACTGTTGGCATTTTGATGTTCCATAATACAACTATTGGTATTTTGCTATTTATTACTCATTTTTTAGCATGTATCAGTGTTGGTTTTATTTTTCGTTATTGGAAAAAAGGCAAAAACACATGGAATGAAGCAACTACTTCAAACTCTTATAATATGCAAAAAAATTCAGCTTCTTTTTCTAATTTAGGGGAAATATTAGCCCAAAGTATTACAAGTAGTATTTCTACTATTCTTTTAATTGGTGGATTTGTTGTTATTTTCTCTAGTATTATATCCATTTTTAAAGCAAGTGGTTTATTATCTAGCATGACCATTTTAATTGAACCTATTTTTAAATTTTTTAATATTGATAGTAGTCTTATACAAGGACTTTTGACTGGTTTTTTAGAAATTACAAATGGTATTAATAGTATTTGTTCAATCAATTGTAAAAAGATTTCTATAAATATCATATTTGTAGCTTTTTTACTTGGATTTGGTGGTATTTCGGTTTTTCTACAAGTTTGGAGTATTACTTCGAAAACTGATTTATCTATAAGACCCTATATTTATGGTAAATTGCTACAAGGTTTATTGGCTAGTTTTTACACATATTTATTTATTAATATTTTTCCCTTTTTGAACTTTGATTTATAACAGTTCATCAAAAAAACATCGCACTAAAAATACTTTTTTACAATTTTTGTGCATATATTTAACTAAGGAGTTGATTAATAAATGGAACGTGATTTTAACTGTGGTTTTTTCCCACCTTACCTAGATAATATGGATATGAATGAATTAACTATGCAATATGAACAAGCTTGTAGTTATTATCGTTATTTGTGTATGCAAATGGACTATAAAATCAAATGCAAAGAATATGAAAAATTGTGTAATGAAAATTCTCCGAATGAAAGACATACTAGAACAAAAGAGGCATGATTAAAAATTATGACCTTTTAGATTAGTCTTCATGCCTCGTATTTGTTCGTCTGCCAAATTTGCTTTAGCAAATTTGTGTAGAATGTGTTTTGTTGTATAGTAAAAATCTTTGATTTTTACTGTACAATAACAAAAGAGGCATGAAAAAAATAGTTAAAATCTTTGATTTTTACTATACAATAACAAAAGAGGCATGATTTATATGCCTCTTTTTTGCATTATCTAAACTTACTTGTATATTATACTAAACTATAAAAAAGTAGTATTATTATTCCTAAAATAATTCTGTAATACCCAAATGCTTTGAAATTGTGCTTTTTTATGTAATTCATCAAGAATTTAATAACAATTACTGATACCAAGAAAGATATAAACATTCCTACTAGCAAAATTATTAATTCTATACTTGTAAATCCAAAACCAAATTTAACTAATTTTAGTAGGCTTGCTCCTAACATTGTAGGAATTGCTAAATAAAATGTAAATTCTGCTGCATTTGGTCTTGATAATCCTATTAATAATCCACCTATAATTGTTGAACCGTGAACGTGATGTCCCTGGAAAAATAGCTGCTAGTAACTGAAATATTCCTACAATTATAGCATCTTTATAGGTTATTTGACTATTAGTTTCTTTCAAGTTTTGTCCTTTTTTCTTTTTGTTTATATTTTCAACTATAATAAATGCAATTCCAAATATAATTAAGGCAAGTGCTATGCAAAATGGATTGTAAAATAAGGCTTCGAAAACTTCATCAAAAAGCACTCCTATAATAGCTGCTGGAATGCATGCTACTAGTATTTTAGACCATAATATCATAATTTCTTTATTAAAATATGATAATATTCCTGTTTGCTTAATTGCTTCTTTTTTATTTGTTGTAATTGGCCAAATTTTGTTCCAATACAATAAAACTACAGCCAAAATTGCTCCAAATTGTATTACTACTTGAAACATATTCCAAAATTCTGGTGATACTTCTGTGAATTTTACAAATTGTTCTACTAATATTAAATGTCCTGTACTACTAATTGGTAACCATTCTGTTATTCCCTCTACTACTCCAAACAAAATGGCTTTTAATATTTCTATTACCATTATTTTCAACCTCTCTACTTTTTATATATTTCTCTTAAAATATTATGAATTGTATCTTTTATAAATTCAGCTGTTGTAACTGGTGCTACTTTTCCGAGGTAGTGCTAGAGCCCAAATTAATTTTAATCCCATTTCTTTTGCTACTTTTTTATCAATTCCACCTGGATTAGAGGCTAAGTCAATTAATAGGCTTTCACTGTGTACCTTTTGTAAGGATTCTTGTGTTAATATTAAATGTGGTACTGTATTTATTATAATGTCATATTTTGATAAATCTCCTAAACTGTTTATGTTAGTATATTTATAACCATAAGCTTTAACCCAGGCTAAGTCCTCATCTTTTCTAGCTGCACAAGTAACTATTGCTGATAAACCTGCTAATTTTTTTGCTAATACTTTTCCTATTCTTCCAAATCCTAAAATTAGAATTTCACTTCCATGTATTATTTTGTTTGTGTTAGATATTGCAATTTCAATAGCACCTTCTGCTGTTGAAATTGTATTTAATACAGCTAATTCTTCTCTTTTCATAATATCTATAATTTCAATATATTCGTCATTTGCTAAATCGTATATTTCTGGTGTAATACTTCCTGCTATTAAAATCTTAGCATTTATGATATGCATTAATTCTCTTATAGATATTATTTTATCACTAAATGGACTATTTATATCTTTTCCATTGCTTGAAAATGGAATTGGACCTATTACTATTTCTGTATTTTCCATAGCTTGACTTAATTTCTCACAAAATACGATATTGCTTACTTCTTTTAGTTCATCTGCTTTTTCTAAACCATAAACATATACCATGTTCTTTTCTTTTGCTAGCATTTTGGCTAATTTGATAATTCTTAAATCTCCACCGAATAATTGCAAAATTAGTACCCATAAAAACCTCCATTTTGTTAGTATAAAAATTTACTTTTATACTAATTTACTATTTTTCTTATATTAGTATATTAAATTTTATGGATTTTATGAGATTTAATTTTATTTTTTTATTCAATGTTAGAAATACTTACTATAAATGACAATTATCTTTTTAAGAAATCATACTAATTACTCTTGTATTTCTCTTCCTAAGATTTGTTCTTGCCAATTTCTTTCTTCTACTTTTTTTTGTCTGCCACCACTATTTTTTCTTAGCATTTTTATGTCGTTATAACTTAAATGTCTAGTTATTTCGCTCATTTCTTCTAAATGTTCTTTTGCTTTTATTTCTTTTTCTTGCAGTTTTGATTTTTCATTTCTTTCTGGTTCTTCTAAGTTAAATGGAATAGAAATTTTTGCCATAATTGGTATGAAAATTGGCTCTTTTTTTACTTTTTCTACAATACTTTTTGCATTTGTGTCAATTGCTGTGTTTATGTATTTGATTGCTGTGTCTTTATCACCTTTAATTAAATAGATTTTAGCTAATTCATAATAACCATCAGCTGATAGTTCTTCGTCTTCTATTGCTTCTAAAAATCTTCTTTCTGCTTCTTCTAAGTCTTTGTAAATTAAAGCAATCTCAGCTAAAGAGTATTTTGCATTATATAATAAAGAGTTAATTTGTGCTGCTTTTTCATAACAAATTTTTGCGTTTTGAAAGTCATTTAACATAGTATAAGCAATACCTAAATTGTAATTTAATTCATAACTAATAGGATTATATTTTAAAGCATCTTGATAAATATTTACTGCTTCTTTGTATCTTTCTTTTTCAATAAGTATTTCTCCTAATAATTCAGATGCCTTATACATTTCTGGCTTTTTGTTTAATAAGTTAAATAACATTTCTGATGCTTCATCTTTTTTATCTAAATTGTTTAATAGTTCTGCTACTTTGTAATATGAATCATAATCTTTTTTGTTTAGGTCAATGGCTTGTACATATTCATCTATTGCTTTTCTCATTCCACCTTCTAGTTCATATATTTCAGCTAGCATTTTATGCCCTTTATATGAATTTGCTTTCTTTTCTAATAAATCAATTAATGCTTGTTTTGCTTTTTTATTATCTCCTAATTTTAAATACAATTTCGCTTTTTGTATATGTACTAATTCAAATAGAGTAATGTTTCTTTTTTCTAATATTATTATTCCGATTGGTAGGATTATTGCTAAGATGTATTTTAAAATAATAAATACTGTATTTAGCTTAATTGTAAATAACACTTCTAAAAAATTAAGAGCAATTCCAACTGCTTCTAAAAGTAAAATTGCTACATAGGTTGTGTCATTGTTTCTAATCATGCGAAAAAACATATATACAAATATGGTAAATGAAATAACTGTAAAAATTAATTGTTCTATTATCATTTTCTCTTTTCTCCTATCTTTTAACACATATATTTTAGACCATTTTTTCTCATTTGTCTAGTAATTTTTTTACCCTTTTGTAGCGTATTGTTAATTAATATTACAACTGCTCATAGATTTCATAATCCCTTAATATCTTCCTGACATAATTATTTGTCTCTTTATATGGAATATTTTCAATATCACTTCCATCTTTTTTAATAATGCCTTTTTCTATCCATCCATCTACTGTTCCAATACCTGCATTATATGCAGCTAATGCCACTTCCTCATTTTCATATCTATCTAAAAGAGTTTTTAAATAACATGTACCTATTTCAATATTTTTAGAACTTTGTAAAATCTCATCTCTTAAATTTTCAGTATCTAACTCTATATTATTTTTTCTAGCAACATCTTTAGCAGTCTCTTCCATAATTTGCATAAGCCCTATTGCCTCTTTATTTGAAATGGCATTTTCATCAAAATTGCTCTCTGCCTTTATCAAAGCAAAGATAAGGTTTTCATCAACTCCATATTTTGTAGCATACTCTAAAACTGGTTCTTGGTATGCTTTTGGATATATTATCTTTAGCATTTTATCTTTAAAGGCAAAAAACATAACTACTATTAAAACAATAACTAAAATCATAATAATAATCTTTTTGTTTTTCAATTCTATCTCTCCTTTTGTCTCTTTGGGGACGTTTCTTTTGGGACATTTTTATGTAAATTAGAAACGTTTCCTTTTTGTGAATTTTGATACATATCTTTTAATTATTTTAAATTTGTTATTATATATTATTTTGCAATGCTGCGTAAGCGACCAAACGAGTGTAGCGAGTGCGATTGGAGCAACCTACTTAAGAACAAAAGGGGCATGATTGATACACTTTGACCTTTTTGTTTATTTACATGCCCCGTCTTTGTTCGCCCACGAAAATTGCAAAGCAATTTTTTGTTTCCGAGGGTTGCGACACACAAAGCATAAAAAATAATATATAATAACAAATTTAAATGTAGTAAAAAGTAAGATATGTCCCTACTTCGCAAAAATTGGCAAAGAGAAACGTTTCTAATTTACATAAAAATGTCCCAAAAGAAACGTCCCCAATACGACATTATTTACAGTCGTACCAATTTTTGGCTTCTGATATGTCAGCTATTAGTGGTACACTTAAAGTTGTTGCTGTTTCCATACATTGTTTCATGATTTGTTTTATTTCTTCCCTTTCTTGTTCTGGGGCTTCTATCATCATTTCGTCATGTACTTGTAGTACAATTTTGGATTGTAACCCTCTTTTTTGAATTTCCTTATATACTTTTATCATGGCAATTTTCATGATGTCAGCAGCTGTTCCTTGTATCGGTGTGTTCATTGCTGCTCTTGAACCAAATTGCCTTACCATATAGTTGTTGGATTTTAGTTCTGGTATATATCTTCTTCTATGGAATAGTGTTTCTACATATCCTTTTTGTGTTGCTTCTTCTGTTATGTTTTCCATAAATTTTTTTATTCCTGAGTATTGTTCTAAGTATTGCTCAATATATTCTTTGGATTTTTTTCTTGATATTCCTAGTTGTTCTCCTAAACCAAAATCACTAATTCCATACACGATTCCAAAGTTTACGGCTTTTGCATCACTTCTTTGTTCTTTTGTTACTTCTTCAATTGGTGTTTTAAATACTTTCGAAGCTGCTTGTTTATGGATATCTTGCCCTTCTTTAAATGCTTGTATCATATGTTCGTCTTC
>JAAWEC010000149.1 GCA_022794095.1 Clostridia bacterium | reverse complement strand
GCTATGAAACAAATCAATCCAGATGTTGTAGCAGCTTTCCCAATTACCCCATCAACAGAAATTCCTCAATATTTTTCAACATTTGTAGCAAATGGAAGTGTAGATACAGAATTTGTTGCAGTAGAAAGTGAACATAGTGCAATGTCTGCATGTATTGGAGCAGAAGCAGCAGGAGCAAGAGCAATGACTGCAACATCAGCAAATGGATTATCTTTAATGTGGGAAATGATTTATATAGCTTCAAGCTTAAGATTACCAATAGTTTTATCTTTAGTAAATAGAGCTGTATCAGGTCCATTAAACATACACTGTGACCATTCAGATGCTATGGGAGCACGTGATAGTGGATGGATAATGCTATTTTCTGAAACTAATCAAGAAGCTTATGACAATACTTTAATGGCACACAGAATTGCAGAAAACAAAGATGTAATGTTACCTCTAATGGTCTGCCAAGATGGGTTTATTACATCACATGCTATTGAAAATATTGAATTAGTAGAAGATGACAAAGTAAAAGAATTTGTTGGAGAATATCATCCAGAACATTATTTACTAAACAAAAATGAGCCAATTGCAGTTGGACCTTTAGACTTACAAGCTTATTTATTTGAACACAAAGCACAGCAAGCAGAAGCCATGAAAAACGCAAAACAAGTCATTTTAGATGTTAGCAAAGATTTTGAAAAAATGACAGGAAGAAGTTACGGATTATTTGAAGAATATAGATTAGAAGATGCAGAAATTGCAATTGTATGTATGAACTCTACTGCTGGAACAACTAAATTTGTAGTAGACAATTTAAGAGAAAAAGGTATCAAAGCAGGACTTCTAAAAATCCGTGTATATAGACCATTCCCAGTAGAAGAAGTAGCAAAAGCCCTATCACACTTAAAAGCAATTGCTATTTTAGACAGAGCAGATTCTTTAAATGCAGCAGGTGGAGCATTATTTGAAGACGTAACATCTGCAATGTATGTAAATAATATCCATGTGCCAGCTGTAAATTATGTTTATGGAATTGGTGGTAGAGACACCAAAGCAGACGACATTGAATCTGTTTACGGAGATTTATTAGAAATCACAAAAAATGAAAAAATAGAAAATCCTTATCGTTATTTAGGTTTAAGAAAGGAGGCAAAATAATGGCTTATAATCTAAAAGAAGTAGTTGCAAATAGTCCATCAAGATTCACACAAGGGCATAGAATGTGTGCAGGTTGTGGAGCACCACCAATCGCAAGACACATTATGAGAGCCTTAAAACCAGAAGACCATGCAGTAGTTGCAGGAGCAACAGGATGTATGGAAGTATCTACATTTATTTATCCATATACAGCATGGACAGACTCATTTATCCATACAGCATTTGAATGTGCTGGAGCTACATTATCAGGAGTAGAAGCAGCATATCAATCAATGAAAAAACAAGGAAAATTACCAGAAGGAGAAACAAAATTCATTGCATTTGGTGGAGACGGTGGAACATATGACATAGGACTTCAAAGTTTGTCAGGAGCAATGGAACGTGGTCATGACATGGTATATATTTGTTATGACAATGGAGCATATATGAACACAGGAATACAACGTTCTTCAGCAACACCAAAATTTGCAGACACAACAACATCACCAGCAGGAACAGTAGTACCTGGTAAAATGCAATCAAGAAAAGACTTAGCCCAAATAATGGTAGGGCATCATATACCTTATGTAGCACAAACATTAGGATACATGAACTTCAAAGACATATATGAAAAAGCCGAAAAAGCAATATACACAAAAGGACCTGCATTCTTAAACGTAATGGCACCATGTCCAAGAGGATGGGGATACCCAACAGACCAATTAATGCAAATAAACAAACTAGCAGTAGAAACCTGTTATTGGCCATTATATGAAGTAATTGACGGAAAATACACCATAAACTACAAACCAGCCAAAAAATTACCAATAGAAGAATTCTTAAAACCACAAAAAAGATTTAAGCACATGTTCAAACCAGGAAATGAATGGATGATAGAAGAATTCCAAAAAGAAGTAGACGCAAGATGGCAAGAATTACTAGACTTAGAAGAAATGTCACGTTAGATGTCGCATTGGGGACGTTTCTTTTGGGACATTTTTATGTAAATAAGAAAAATTATAAGATTTAAGGTTGCTGAAGAGATATTTTTCAGCAACCTTATTTTACATAATTTTACTGGCATAAAATTGGAACATGAACAAATAGCCTAAAAATTAAGGATTTCCGATTTAGTATTAAATTTCAGAATCATCTTTACTTTCAATTACAATTAAAATTCCACTTTTTAACTCAATTGTAGCAACATTTTCTACAATCTCATTACTAACACCTAAGCTTGTACCAATAGACAAACTGTAATTTTCTAGTGGGTATTTAAAACCTTTCAAGGTTAAACCATCAACATTTGTAGAAAGGGGAATTAAAGAAATATATTTCCCATAAATTTTACCTTTGTACAAAGAAATAGTATTATTTATCAAATAAATTCGATTATATTTATCAAAAATTTGGCAGGGAATGCCTTTGTCTAGACTGATTTTTAGAATATGAATATTTGCAAGTGCATGATCTATTCTTTTTCCCAATGCACCAATTATAGTGATATTAGAACTATTTAACTCAATTGCTAAATTTAGTGCAATATCTGTATCAGTATTATCTTTTTCAGGGTTATACTTATGAAAGATAACATTAAAATTATTTTTAAAAGTTTGCAATATATTGGTATTTACAGAATCAAAATCCCCAACTACATGATTTGGTACAATATTCAATTCAAATAAAGCTTCTAACCCCTTATCAACTGCAATAATGTTTAAATTGGTGTGTTCTTTTATATAATTTTCTATAATTTGTTTATCTATTTCTCCACCTGAGACAATTAAACTATCCATTTATTTAACTCCTTTTTGGTTTACGTAAAAATGTCCCAAAAGAAACGTCCCCAATAGGACATAAGAAAATAGCACCTATGATAATTGGTAGATAAAATGTGTATAGTCTCCAAAATAGAATTGACATGTTGATTGTTCCTTCTTGAAAAATTGTGTTAAATAATAGGAAAAAGCCACCCTCTGCACCAAGCCCTGAACCTGGTGTTGGGATAAATGTCATTATTAATAATAGAAAAGCTTGTAAAGGTATAATTTGCCAAAAGCTAATTCCAGAGTTTCCAAAGGCACGATATACCATGTAAGTAATTGAATAATATGCAAAACTTTGAATGACAGCTGTTATGAACATTTTAAGTACCATTTTTTTTTCAGATTTCATGAAAAGGAATTGTTCTCTAAAGTTATCAATACTTTTATCTAATTTTTCTATTGTTTTTTCTGGATTTTTGAGTATATGAATTTTTCCTAATAGTTTAATAACAGGTGTGGTAAAAAATGTTATAACTTTTTTCTTAATTCCTGCTAAAATAACAACAATTATTGCTAATATGTTTACAACAAACCCTAAAATAGCAATCCATACATATTCTTGCATCAATTTAGCAAAAAAGTCAAATTCAAAAAATACAACAACTAAAGTGCTTACTACTAAAGCAGTTTGGGTAATAATAAACTTCATTGCCATGGCAGATAAAGAGTCACTAACTCTTTTTCCTGTTTTTGTTAGTTCATATGCTTGCATTGGTTGACCACCAGTAGAAAATGGAGTGATATTATTGAATAATTGACCTAACATGGATACTTTAAAAGAATTGGTAAATTTTTGATTGGGATACATTTTTTTTATTGGTATGTGTAAATTAGAAGCTTCACAAAACCAATGAATAATTAAGCAGATAATCCCAGCAAATACCCATTTATAATTTACTTGATGTAGTAATTGAATAATATTATCTATACCATCTACTTTTACCATATAAATAAATAGACCAATAAAAATAGCTAAAATAAGGAAAAAATTGAATACAATTACTTTCTTATTTGCAGGTTTTACTTCTTCATGAAGTTCCTCTATTTCTGTTTTAGAGTCTAATTTTTCTTCAAAATCTTCAGACATTTTATACTTCCTCTCTAAAAATCTTTTTAACATTATATCTGTTATACCTCAAATTATACCATAAATCAAGAGAAAAATACTTAATTTTAAATTAAAAATATTTCAATGTGTCAACTATAGATAAATTATAATCATAAAATTGACAAATACATAACAATATGATATTATGTTAATATCGATAAAGAAAGGTGTGACTTAAAATATGCCAAGTATATCAGAAAAAGTCGAAGCTTTAATTGAATGGATGGAAAAGTATCCTAAAGCGACTATTGTGCCAAAGGTTTCAGAAGATGTATTAAGACAATATTCAAAAACAGATAGGGAATATGAACAAATCCTAGAAGAGTATGAAAAAATAAAGGAATATTATCAATATGTAAGAATAAGAAAAAGAAAGAATAAAGTTGATGAAAATGAAATTATTAAATGTAGACTTGGAAATGTTGGTGGTGTTTTTGGCTATCCAAATCAAATAGAGAAATTAGCTAAGCAATATGGAATATCAGAAGAAAAGATTAGTTATATAATGGACAAATATGGAACAATTGATAATTTTCATAAATTATATAGAAATCAAGAGCTAGAAAACGAAAAGGATGTAATATTAGCAAATTCATTTATTAAAAATTTAGTAGATATTGATTGCAATTTTAATGTAGGATATGACAATTTATATAGAGAAATAATTCGCAGAACAAATAATACATATAATGAACTAGTATTATATTCAAGTGAAGGAATTAAGGAATGTATAGAAAATTTAAGTGAAAATGAAAGAACTATACTTGAAAAAAGATTTTGTTTAACATCAAATAATAATAGTAATACTTTGATGAATATAGCAAGTGAAATGAAAATTACAGCAGAGGGAGTAAGAAAAATACAAGAAAGAGCACTTAAGAGATTGAGAATTAGAAAAAAAGAATTTACATTTGATATAAATAAACTGATAAATAGCAAATTTATAACAGATAACGAAAAAATGCAATTATTAGAAATAGAAAAGGAATTAAAAGATATTAATTTTTCTCGTGTAGACATAGCAAGAAATAGTGTTATAGAAAGGTTAAGAAATTTAAAGGCACTTCAAATTAAAGAAAAAGCATCAATACCAGAAGACTATATTTCGATAGAAAATGCAAAATTTACAACAAGAGCTTATAGTGTATTACGATTTCAGGGAATAAATTATTTGCATGAAATTTCAAATTATACATATAAAGAATTAAGTAATTTAAGAAATTTAGGAGCAATATCAAGGCAAGAAATTATTGCTAAATTAGCAGAGCATGGCTTACAATTAAAAGAAGAAGCTAATATAGAAAAAAAAGAAGGACAAATTACAATAAAAGATGCTAATCTTTCAATTAGAGCTTATAAGGCATTACGTTCTAAGGGGATAAATTATTTGCAAGAAATTTCAAATTATACATATGAAGAATTAATTAGTTTAAAAAGCATAGGAGTAACAACAATGCAAGAAATTATTACTAAATTAGCAGAACATGGTTTACAATTAAAAGAAAAATCTGATTTAGAAGAAAAGGATACAGAAAAACAAGAGGTAGTAAAGAGAATTCTTGAAAAGCAAAAAACAATATCTGAACAACAAAAAGAAATAAGTCAATTAAGTAAAGCAAAAAAGGAGTTATGATGTATAATAAAATAGAGAAAAATAACTTTATAGATAAAGTAAAAGTTGATGAAAATGTTGCTAATACAGTAATTGAAAGAAATAAATTTTTAAAACAAATTGAGGGAAATGAAGCAATTTTAAATATGTTATCAATAGAAAGATTATATAAACTTGAAAAATATTATGATGATATTATTGAGCAAAACGAACAAAAAATAAAAAAATTAAAATAGAAGTATAGTTTATGAAGAGTATATGTGATATGCTCTTTTTTTATGTAAAAAGTTCATATGCCAAATTTGATTTATTAAATTCTATTTTTGGGTAAAATGAATATATATTAATAAAAATTAAAAAGGTAGAAGGAGAAAAAAATGCAAGATAAAGGTTTAGATTTTAAACACAAAGAAGTAGTTAATATTAATGATGGCAAAAGACTAGGATATGTTCAAGATGTTTGTGCAGATTTAGAAACAGGAACAATTACATCTATCATGGTTGCAAGAAAGAGAATAGATATAAATTTGACAAATGCTTGATAAAAAATGGATATATGAGTTTTGCATTTGATAGAGTTCGTAGGAAAAAGACCTACGTTACAAAAAAGAATCAAAAAAGGACAGGCTATACAGTAAAAGAAAAATATTGTTATGATGTGGTTTGTAAAGTGGAATTATAGGTTAAGAAGAGCATAAGAAAATATGCTCTTTTAAAGTGCAAAAATAAAAGAACAAAAATTCGCAAAAACTATTGAAAATGTGTTTGAGATGTGATATAAATATAGAAGATAAAGATAAACTTTTACTATT
>JAAWEC010000148.1 GCA_022794095.1 Clostridia bacterium | reverse complement strand
TATGAAGATTTAAAAAAAGTGTGGTGTGAAGAATTTATGAAAATATTACAATTTATAAAAAATGATTTAGAAATAGTAAGAGGTAGACAAGCAGTATATGAAAGATTAAATCAATTGTACAAACCATGTCGAGCTAATCAACTGTATTATTTTTATTGCTCAATACAATTAAACGGACTAAAAGATATAAAAATAAATACAAGTTCAAGTACATACTATCGTAATATTAAAGATTTAAAACAAGCTAAAATAGATTTTAGTCAAAGTTATAAAATAGAAGAAATGGAAATGTTTTATTTCAACCCATTTGAATACAAAGAAGTAGTATAATCACTACTTCTTTTATACAATTTTTTTGACTTCTTTAGTTTCTATATCTACCGTTTTAAAATAATTTCTTAAATCTTCCAAAGTATAGACATTGTTTGTTTTTTTAAAGTACTTTTCTTTGTGATAAGCCCAAGCATGTTTGTTGCTTATCCATTTGAATTTTAAAGATTTAAGGATTTCTCTGTAATGTTTAGTGTTTCCACTAATCCAAACCCAGTTACCAATAATTTCAATTTTACAATCTTTAAAAGTTATAATTCTGTTTATAATACTCTTAAAATCGTTTATATCTTCGGTGTTTTCTTTTTCGTAGACATTTCCTTGAGAATTTACAAATTGATTTTTTACTTTAGCGAATAAACGGTCATATTCTGCATTTATCTCTTGCATAATACTTGTGGTATCTTGCTTGTTTAAATCTGGGTGGTATCGCATTATTAAGTCTCTGTACTGTTTCTTTAATTCTTGAATTGTTTTTACTTCTTTGAAATATCCCATAAAATCACTTCCTTTTTATTATTTTATATTAAATTTTCAATGTTCTTTTGAGTACTCCTGAGCTTGAAAAAACATATTTTTTATAAAAATCAAAGACAGACCCCATAGGTTTAAGACCTTGATTTGAATAGTAAAAAATATGTTAGCTTGCATAAAAGAGTACTTAAAATACATTGAAAATGATAAATGATAAAAGGAAAAATTTTTTATATATGAAAAAAGAAACAGTAAAAACAATTTTTAGCAAAATATTTTATAAAACAATAAAAAACATTTGCAAAAAATATAAAAAAGCAAAAAAATAGCAAAAAAGCACTTTTTATGTGCTTTTTTAAATGTTTCGTAAAATTAATGTTCTCAATATGCTTGAATATTGTATAATTAAATAGGAGTTTTGTAGTTGTTTATTCATTATTGGGAATATGTTGTATGACATTTGAAATATCACAATTTAAAGTATTGCATATTTTATCTAAAGTTGACATACTAACATACTTGTCTTTTCCCATATCTGCAATAGTTTGACTTGATAAATTTGTAATATTAATTAAATCGGTTTTCTTCATTTTCTTATCTACTAATGTTTTCCATAATGGATTATACGAGAACATAAAAATCCCTCCTTTGTATAATTGAAATATATCATAATAAAAATATAAAATCAATATAAAATAGAGAAAAAATTTAAAATATAAAATAAAAAATCTAAATTTTCAAAGAAAACTATTGACACATTCTCTACAATATATTATAATATATTTGAAATACTAGAGAAAAAATCTAAAAAACCAAAAATAACAAAAGGAGGGAAGATAAAATGGAAATTGCAAAAATACAGTTACCTAAAATTTCTTTTTCATCATATCAATTAATAATAAAGTCACTGAAATATTATATGAATTCAAGTACAGAATTTTTAATTGATACAGATTTAACAATGGGAATTTGTGAAATGATTGATTATTTTGAAAAATCACATCAAGTAGTAAAACTTTAAAAATTTAATTATTAAAGAAAAGGATGTTGAAATATGGAAAAAGAAATACAATTTCATGATTTGGAAAAGAAAGTGTATAACCTAGTTTGCGAACTAGGTTGTACAATAATCAAAGACATATTAGAAAATCAAGATAAACAATTAATGAAAAATAGAGATAAAAAAGAATATAGACATAAAGGATACAGAACAAATACAATAAAAACAGTAATGGGAGAAGTAGAATATACAAGAGCAATATATAAAAAAGGAAAAAAACATATATTTCTTTTAGACAATGTAATAAATATAGATACAATAGGAAAAATATCATCTAATCTAGCAGAAATTATGTTAAAATCTGTTGTAAATACAGTATCTTACAGAAAAAGTGCTATGGAAATTAAAAGCATGACAAATGAAACTATAAGTCATCAAGCATTGCAACAATTAGTTTGGAAAGTTGGAAAAGAAATTGAAAATAAAGAAAATCAAGAAATAAAACTCTTAAAAAATGAGAAGTTGGTAAAAGGAACACGAGAAATATCAGCTTTGTTTGAAGAGGCTGACGGTATATGGTTCAATTTACAGGGAGAAGATAGAAAAAAGGCAAACGAAAAATATAAAAAGCAATGTGAAAAAAAGAATATAGAATATAACCCAAAACATAAACACAAAACAGAATTAAAATTACATATTACATATGAGGGGTGGAAAAAAGATAGTAAAAGGCATGAATTGGTAAATAAACACATTATAGCCGGAATGATGTCACCTAAAAGACTGGGACAATTAAGAAATGCAAGGCTATATCAAGAATATGATGTTGAAAAAATAAAATTACGTGCAAATAATGGGGACGGTGCAACTTGGATAGCAAAAATAGCAACGTCAGATACTATATGTCAAAAAGACAGTTTTCATATCCAACAAGAAATTGTTAGAGATATAAAGGACAAAAAATGCAGAGAAGAACTAATCAAAATAATTGAACAAAAGCAATATGACAAAGTACATAATTATATAGAAAATCTAAAATATGAACTAGGTGGAGAGGAAAAAATAGTAAATAAGCTTAAAACATTACAAAGTTACTTAAAAAATGGGTTGCCACGTTATCAAGATATACTACAAGAACAAGGAAGAGAATTACCGAAAGCTCCAGAAGGGATAGAATATCGAAACATGGGAACAATGGAAAGCCAAATTTTCACTGTTTTAGAAGTTCGACTTTGCAGTGGAAGAAAAGCATTTGCAAAAAAAGGTGCTAGTTATTTGTCTAAGATATGTGCTATATATTATGAAAATATCGGAGAAATAGAAATAGAAAAAATTGAAAGTGTAGTTCCAATTGATAACGGTGTAGAAGAATGGATAAATGAAATTGAAGAAAATGTTAGAAGAAATAAGAAAATGCATAGAGCAGATAGAAAAGAAATAGATAGCTATCAATATGCACAAGGTGCGTTAATAGAAATTACACCAGAATTAAAAGAAGTTTTGAAGTTATCAGAGTCAACGGCTTTAATGTATAGATAAATATAAAAAACATTGAAATTCAAGTACAAAAGATAAATTTTCAAAAAAAATAAAAAAATTGCCTACAAATACTTGACACATACTATTTTGGTGCAAATACTATATGATATTTGCAATTCCAAGCACTGTGTGCTAAACTATTTTTGTCTATTTTCATAGATAAATCTCC
>JAAWEC010000147.1 GCA_022794095.1 Clostridia bacterium | reverse complement strand
TCTAACTTCATAGAAGTTTATCATTCTGTCTATTGTTTCAGCACAAGATTTAGTATGCAATGTTCCAACTACCAAATGCCCAGATTCAGCCATCTCAATAGCTGCTTCCATTGTTACTTTGTCACGTATCTCTCCTATTACTAGAATATCACAGTCCTCTCTTAATGAGTTTTTAACACCATCACTAAATGTCAAACTATCTCTTCCTTTTCCTACTTCTTTTTGAACAATTAATGATTTTTTTGAATGATGTTTAAATTCTACTGGATTTTCTAATGTTAAAATCTTTTTGTTTTGATTTTCATTAATGTGGTTTATTAATGCATTTAATGTTGTACTTTTACCAGAGTTTGTTTTACCTGTAACCAATATTAATCCTTGTGGTTGATATGTCATTCTTCTAACTATATCAGGAACTCCTAGTGATTCATATTCTGGTAATTCATTTTTGATTAATCTTAGCGTACATAAAGGTACATCATCAGTTAATGATATATTAACCCTTAGACGAATATCTTTGTATTCATATGACATATCAAGTTTTCGTGTTGTATTAAAAACTTCATCTTTTTCAACATTTCCTTTTACTAAATAATCATAATATTCAAACATATCATCAGCAGTTAATATTTTACTATTTGGTACTGGAATTAAGGTTCTTGCTACTCTAAGCATAGGCTTATTTTCACATACTAAGTGTACGTCAGAAGCATCTGCTTTCATTGCCTCATCCAATATTTTATCTAAATTCATAATCATTCATTCCTTTCTAATGTATTTTATATACTAGAAAATTAATAGTTTTTTGTTTAATTCTTCTAATGTTGTATATCCATTTACCACTTTATTTAGTCCATCAATTACTAGTGGCTTATAGTCTTGCTCTAATGCTAATTTTCTAATCTCTAGGCTTGATTTTCCTTCCATAACGATTTGTTTTACTTCATCTGTTAAATTTAATACTTCAAATACTCCTATTCTGTCGTAGTATCCTGTGTGATTACAATATTTACATCCTGGGGCATCATATGTTTTTCCATTTAAGTCAAATGTTACATTATATTTTTCCCCTATTGATGTTATTATTTTTTTCTCTTCACTGTTGAATTTTCTTTCTTTTTTGCATTTTGGACAAAGCTTTCTTACTAATCTTTGTGAAATAGCTGTTGCTAAAGTACTTGAAATGTCATAGTCTGAAAGTCCCATTTTTCTTAATCTAGTAATAACTTCTACACTGTCTATTGTATGAATTGTAGATAATACATAGTGTCCTGTTTGTCCTGCCTGAATTGCAATTTCTCCTGTTTCTTTATCTCTAATTTCTCCTACTAATATAATATCTGGATCTTGTCTTAAAACAGTTCTTAGAGAACCTGAAAAAGATGATTTTGCATCTATTTCAATTTGATTTAATCCCTTTATCCTAATTTCTACTGGGTCTTCAATTGTTGTAATATTTATTTCTGGACTATTTAGGTAATCCATTATACTATACAAAGTTGTTGTTTTTCCTTCTCCTGTTGGTGCTGCAATAATAGTGATACTATTCTTTTTGTTAATACTTCTTTTTAAATCTTCTTCTGTACCAGGAAATCCTAATTCAAAAATATCTCTGATATTACTATTTTTCTTTAATAACCTTAACACGAATTTTTCACCATATACATTAGGTTGTGAAGATACACGGATATTATAATCTTCATATATTAAAATTCTTCCGTCTTGTGATTCTTGTTTTTCTTGATGCATATTAGAAATGGCTTTTAATCTACCAATTATTTGTGATTGCTTGTCTTTTTTTATTTTAGCAGCTGTAAATAATTCTCCATCTATTCTGTATCTTACACGAATTTCTTCTGCCATTGGTTCTATATGAATATCACTTGCTCTTCTTGTAATTCCTGTTTTTATGATACTATCTACTAGTCCAATTACTGTATCATTGCTTTCTGTTGATACATCAAAGTCTGTTGTAACTTCACCTTCCATAGATTTTAAGATTCTGTCAATATCATCTTCAAAGGTAATATAAGTATCCATTACTAAGCCTTTATTTAGTAATAGTAATTTGATTGTGTTCATGTTTTTGGAATTTACAGTGTTTGCAAAACATACTTTTATTTTACCAGAAGCTACCTCAAATGGAATTACTTTATTTTTTTGTGCTACATCTAAAGAAAAATAGTCAGTTAATTTTGTCTTTATTCTTTCACCTGTTAGTAAAATACCCTTTTCTCCTATAATATCTCCTATTTCTTCTATTAGTTTATGTGGCTCACAAACATTTAACCTGTATAATATATCACCCAATTTTTTATCTGGATGTTCTCTTTGATATTTTAAAGCATTATCAATATCACTCTCTGTTACAATTCCTCTTTTAACTAGTTCTACACCAATTGGTTGTCTCTTTCTTGTATCCATTTAAAAATACTCCTTTCTTTTGTATTGCTTTTACTGTCTTCATGCCCTTTTTTAATATTTATTTAAAAACAATAAACGCCTATTTTTATTATACTATATTTTTTATTGTTATTGTTGTAATTATTGAAATTACATAATATTACTAATTTTTTATTATATAGTCTTGAGTTTTATTAAAGTTCTTTTTTTCTGCTTGTACATTAATTGTTATTTTAGTTTTTGCATTTTCTATATTTTGTGTAAAACTACAACTTTTTATTTGCTCAGCTATTTTAGCTTTATTTCTATAAATTCCTTGGTTTTTACTGATAAATGTGTATTGTGTACCATTATCAAATACTATATAACTTGTTTCTATTCCTTTAGTTTGGTCATTGTCTATATATGTTGTTTTACATTCTAGTACTTTAATATTTGGACGATTTATTTCCTCTGTAATAAAACTGTTTAATTTAGTGTATTGGGTTAATGGTTCTACAGTATTTACACTATCTCTTATGTTTGTATAAAAGTGGCTACTAATTAAAGATACTGTCCCTACTACTATTGTCATGACAATAATATATACAGTTAATGAAATTAATGTAATACCTTTTTGTGATTTCATATTAACATTCATTCCCTTCTCGCTTCACTTAAAAGTCATTTTTAGTATTTAACTTTCCCTTGTTATTATTGTAGAAAGTTCTATTTTTTTCATATTTTTTCTGAGTTTATATTCAATTCTTACTGTTACTTTTTTTATAATTTGTGCCGTTTTGCTACTATCAATATCATGATAATCTTGTACTATTATTGTTCTATAATATCCTTGTTTTATTTCTTGTGTTTGTCTATATGCTGTGTCTTCTGTTGTTATTTCTTGCCAAGATTTAGTTTTCATACTTTCAATTTGTTCTATTGCAATATCTAATGCTTCTGCTTTATGTTCTATTTCCATCGAAGTAGTATTAAAGTTATAAGATAGCATTGCAATTATAGAAATAAATATAAATATTACAATAACTGATGTTGCTATATCTATTCCTGTATAACCTTTTTCACTTCTTATATTCATTTTGCTTATCATTCCTTCCCAAAGCATAGATACTAGTAATTTATTACCCATAGTACTAATAATGTCATTATGATATTACAAGTTCCTAAGAAAAATCCGATACTTAATCTATCTGCTATTTGTTTGTCTGTTTTTTTGTTTCTGTTTTTTCTTTCTTTTATTTTATATAAAAGCATATAAAAGAAAATTACTAGAAGTGTATATATGATAGCATTTGCTGTAATATATTCACTTGTAAATATGCACATCGTAATTATCATAAGTAAAATGCCTGTGACATAACTGTTTTTGGCATATCTTTTTAACGTTATTGTATCTAAAATTAAAACAATTATGTAGAAAATTAAATATATGCCATATCTATATATATTAGCTTGTTCTACTATGCATAGATATATCATATACACAATAGATATTACAATTCCATAAAAAGATACTAATTTGTCTATTTTTTTATTTTCTTTGTCTATACCAGATAAAAGTACTATAAATGTTATATAAAGAACCATAAAACTATATTGTACAACTTTTAATGCTGTTAATGTTTCCATATTAAATTTCATTAAGTATCCTATGGCTACAAATAATAGTCCTGATAATAATTCTAATATTAAGTATCTAATTCTTATTTTTTCTTTGCAATATCTGCATTTTCCACCTAAAAATATATAGCTGATTATTGGTATTAAGTCTAAAAATCCTAATTTGTGGTTACAATTAGGGCAATATGAATGGGTATGTGTAATGTCTTGTCTTTTTGGAATTCTATATACTGCTAAGGTGTAAAAGCTTCCAAATAGTGTTCCTATTATAAATAGAATTACGTAAAAAAATATGTTCATTTTATCTTCCTTTTACTATTTTTAAATTTAGCCATACACACATAGTGTGCGTATGGCTTAAAAGTTATTTTATTTTAATTCAATTATTGTGTTACTTCGTCAATTTCTAGTGTTGCTGGTGCTGTTGTTGCTGCATCTCCTGTTCCTGTTGTACTAGCTGGTGTATATGTTACTTTATACTCTTTATTATTTAAAACAAGATATATATAAGTAGCAGTTCCTGCAGTAACTTGTGTATCACTATTTGTATTAGTGCTAGGACTTTCTGGCTCTTTAAGTGAAGTATTGTTGCTTATAGCTTTTTGAGCTATTGTTTTAGCTGATATTGTAGGTTTTGTTTTTACTGTTGGATCCATCATATCTGCTTGAAGTTCAGCAAGACCTAATTTTACAGCTTCTAATACTTCTCCTTTTGTTGATGCATCTTTAGCAGTAGTTGCTTTTGTTAATATACCATTTTCACCTGTAAGCATTGCAATTGACACCCCAGCTAAGATTAATAATACGATGATTGTAATAACTAAAGCAATTAAAGTAATACCTTTTTGTTCTTTCATCATTTTCTTTCCCTCCTTTTCTTTTGATTATTTTAAATTTATTTGATTTATATGAATACAAATCCATATAACGTTAATAACTAAATTCTATTTTGTTCCTGTAGGTTTGAAAAAATGTCCTCCTGAAGTATTTGATGAATTATCATCTGTTACATTACTATTACTAGTTTGTGAATTATCATTAGTGTTATTTATTGTTGTATTATCTTCATTTGATGTATTACTATTTGTTACTCCATTTGATCCAATTACTGTTGTATTATTATCTCCTGAAGACGAATTGTTTACTGTTGTATTTGTTCCTGTATTAGTTTCATTTTCTTCATAAGAAGAAAATGGATCTGCTTTTCCTGGTTTGTAATTTTGAATTCTTTTATAATCATCTAAATCACTATTATTAATTTCATAAGTTTGAATTAAGTCACCATTTGCATTTTCTTCTTTTAGTTCTGCTTTCACATTACTTGGTGTACTATAAGCTTCTGTATTTGGTATTGTTTTGTTCATAGGTACATATTCATATAGTAATATTCCTAACAATAATAGTATTGCTAGACATAATAATAATATAATGATTATTTCTTTAACAATATTTTTTGTCATTTTACACTCCTTATTTTTTTTATTGAATATTTGTGTTTCCACTTGTTGCATTAGTAGAAGTTGTATTTGTTGTGCCTGCTGTTGTACTATTTATATTATTTGCACTGTTTGTATTTGTTGTTGTTCCTGTAGTATTTGTATTTGTTGCTGTGTTTGTTGCTCCTGTAGTATTTGTATTTGTTGCTGTGTTTGTTGCTCCTGTAGTATTTGTAGGTGTTTTTGTTGTATCCATTGCTGTACTGCTACCTCCACCTAATTGTGATATATCTTCGATTGCAATATCTTTACATATAAATGTTGCTTGTAATTTTTCGCTACTATCTGCCATTGCATTTTTTAGCATTTTGAAGTTTTCTATTTTGAAACCTAATTCGCTATCATTTTCAATGTCTGATACAAAGTCTAAAATTGAAATATATTCTCCATATACTGTGAAACTTAAGTCATAAAATTTTGCTGGGGCTTTATTGTTGCTATTTTGTATAATTCCTATTGGTGTTCCACCCCTAACTTCCATTTTCATTGTTGTTCCTTCTTTTGTTGCATGATTTCCTAATTTTACCCATAATGTTTCAATTTTATATTTTCCATAACGGTCAATTATACTTGTTTCATCTATTGTTCCATCTGTATTAACAACAAATTTATCTTCGTATTTTCTTTTTGTATCTTGTAATTGTTTAGCATCTGATTGTACTGTATTAACTGCTTGTTTATAATCTTTTCCAATTAATTTACTAGCTTCTTGTATTTTGTCATCTAAGCTATTACTTCTTTCTTGGATTCCTGTATAACTAAGAACCTCACCACTACCTACTTCAAATCCTTCAATAGCAATGAAAGCACCAAGAGCCACTAACAAACATATCAGAATTAACATCAACAATTTTTTCATGGTAATTCTCCTTCTATTTTTATCGTAACAATTCTATTGTCCTTTTGCCCAGATGTTGATATTGTGTTTTTTAAAATATCTTCTGCTTTTATTTTTGCAGTTAAGAAACCTAGTTGCTCATATTTATCAGATTGTGCAGTTATTACTACATGACGTTCTGTTGTGTTTTCTATAGATGTTATTTGTACATTTTCTGGCACAATTGACATGATTTGGTTTAATAAATTTGGAATTGAGTTTTTCATAGTGTTTCCTTCAGAATTGTTCATTTTGTCCAAACTTTGTATTAATGCTGTATATTGGCTTATTTTATCTCGTATCTGCCTGTCATCTGAATTGGCAGAATTGATTTGTGTTTGTGTAAAACTGATTGTTTCATCTACTTGCTTTGTTTTGCTTGTCATTTGATTAGCTAAAAGAGCTGAAAATCCACTATATATAAGAACTATTAAAATAAGTGCTACTATAATTCTAACTAATCCTAATTCTGTTTTGTCCAATGGTTGCCCTAAGTCCCAAGTAAACATACCAGTTTGCATTTTTTTATCTTTAGAACCTGGTTTTTTGTCTGAACTTATTTCTAATTTTAGCCAGTCTGGAATTTTGTCTCCAAATGTTTGGTTTTTGAAGTTCATTCCTGAAATACCTTCTCCTACTCCCATCATTGCTAAAGAAATAGCAGAATTTACTTCAATATAATCTTTAATGCTAATGTCTCTTGTAGTTTCTATAAAATATGGTTTTAAAATTTCACAATCTACACCTTCAATATATTCTTGAAAATATAAGTCAATATTGTTTATAAGACTTGCTGTTCCTGTTAAATATACTTTTTTGATTTTGTCTACATTGTCTCTTATTATATTTTTTACGTTTCCAACAATTGTATAAAGTGTTGGCATTATATCTTCTAAATATGCTGATTGCCTTTCTTGTAATTCTTTTCCTTCTGATGTGTATATTGTTGTGTTTTTACATATTTCATAAGAGTTTAAATAAGAATTTTCTCTTAAGTTTATTTTTGTTAAAAAGTCTTTACTTCCTTCTTCCATTTTATCAATGTGACTAATTTTGTTGTTTAATATAGTTGTAATTGTTGTGCTATCCTCTATATTAACTACAAGGCAGTTGTCATTTTTATCTGTATCAATTAAATTTGGTATAGCCATAGAAATAGGAGATATATTTGATAGCTTATATCCTTCTATTTGTTGTATTTGCTTGTTTAATTCGATTTTATTGTCTGCAACATGAATAACTTTTATTTTTTCTCTATCTTCCCCATCTTCTACTACAGCATATCTGCTTTCAAATACATTTGGGTTATATCCTTTTTCAGAACAATATGATTCGAATTCTGTTTTTATTGCTTTTTGTAAATCACTTTTAGTAAGCAATGCAAACATATCAAAATAATTGTACATTTCCTCTGAAAGATTTATGCTTATTGGTGTTTTTTGGCTATAAGTTTCTTGTATTACTTGCTTGATTGCGTCACCAATTTTATCATAAAACATTATTCCAAATGCATTTACTTTTATTTTGTCATGTTCTTTGGAAACTTTAGCGTATTTAATTATATGTTCTTCAATATATAGTCCTAAGCAACTTGGATTCGCCATCATCTTCTCCTTCTTTTTTAATTGATATATTTTTATTTTTTACAAATTTCCAAAATCCATACTTGAATATTTTACACATTTCTTCAAATATATTAATATTTTATCTTTATTTGGCAAAAAGTCAATACATTTAATATACTTGTAATAAAAACGTAATATTTCTGTAATACTTTTTTTAACTTTAATCAATATTTTTTATTTTATAATTGAACTTATAACTAATTTTTTATTGCTTCTTTTTGCACTTTGCTATAAAAAATCCATCTGTATTTTGATTTGGATATACTTGTATAAAGTCTCCTATTTCTTTGAAATTTTGATTGTTTTTTAAAAATTTTTCTATAACTTCTTGATTTTCTTCCTTTAAAATACTACAAGTTGAATAAACTAATTCTCCCCCTGGTTTTAAATATTTAGAAACTGTATCTAAAATTGCTTCTTGTAGTTTGGTAATTTCTTCAATATCTTCTTCTTTTCTTTGCCATTTTATATCTGGTTTTCTTTTTAACACTCCAATTCCTAGGCATGGAACATCTAAAAGAATTTTATCAAAATAATTTTGATATTTTTCTTCATATATAGATGCATCTTTTACATCTGTTTTTATAATTGTAATTCCCAATCGTTTTGCTTGCGTCTCTACTAATTTTACTCTATGACCATATAAATCCCAAGCTACAATTTCTCCTTCATTTTCCATAAGTTCTGCCATAGCTGTAGTTTTTCCCCCTGGACTACTACAACAATCTAATACCTTTTCTTTTGGCTTAGGAGCTAAAAATTTAGGAATATATCCTGCAACCTCATCTTGGACTGTAAATTCCCCCTCTTGGAAGGCTTTAATCTTCTCTATGTTTTTAGCCCTTTTTATCACTAAAAAGTTTTCTAATTCTCCATCTTGCACCTCTATTTTGTCTTTCTCTAATTCCCTTTTTAAAATATCCTTATTAGTCTTTAAAGTATTTATACGAATATACAACTTAGGTCTTATATTACATGCCTTACAAATCTTTTCAGTTTCATGTATGCTTTTAGTTTGTTCTATTAACTTATGCACAATCCATTGTGGCATAGAATTTGTTATAGAAATCCTATGTATATCATCTGCAATATTAAAAAAATCTTCATAAACTTTCTTTTCCACTTGTCTTAAAATTGCATTTACAAAATTACTACTAGCTCTATGTCCATATCTTTTAGCTAAATTCACTCCCTCATTAACTGCTGCAGACTTTGGAACCCTATCTAAAAACAAAATTTGATAAATGCTCATTCTTAAAATATTCAAAATCCATGGCGAAATCTTCTTCAATCTTATCTTAGAATATTTTTTAATCACCTCATCTAAAGTCAGTTTCCATGAAACTGTACCATACACAAGCTCTGAAATAAAACCAATATCCTTATTTTGAATATCTTGAATAACATCTTTTTTTCTTGCAAGATTTAATTGTTCATCTAACACAATATTAGAATATGCTCCATTAACATCAATTTCATATAAAGTTTTAAGGGCAATCTCCCTTACTCTATCAATTACAATCATAACTTTCTCCTTTTTGGGCATAATTGGGACAGGCACTGAATAGCCCTTTTGGGCACTTTGGGCATATCTGGGACAGGCACTGAATAGCCCAAATGGAATTTTTTAGGAATAATCTCAAGTTTTCCTTTTGAATTATACAATTGAATTATACAATTTTTTGAATTTTTTTTCTAGTTATTTTGTATATTTTTTCAATTTTTAGGAAAAGCTAGTTATTAATTATAGAAATGACTGTGTGCATTATCTAATATTATAAATTTAGGAGGTTATGATTATGGATATAAAAAAGCATTTATTGGTAACTGGCAATTCTAGTGTTTCATGGAAAGATGCTATTGTAAAAGCAGTTGCTGAGGCTTCTAAGAGTATTGATTATTTATCTGAGGTGAAAATTTTAGAGCAAAGAGCTTCTATAGATGGTGATAAAATTATTGAGTATTTTGTTGATTTAGACCTTAGTTTTACTCTTGATTTAAATAGAAAAAAAGTTAAGGAGGTTTAGGTTATGAATCCATTAGAGACTAAGCAAACTTACCAAGACTATGTAGATAAGAAATCACCAAATTCTCCTTTATTAAAAAATTGTTTTAATGCTTTTTGGATTGGTGGACTTATTTGCACAATTGGGCAAGTTATTCTTAATATATGCAAAGAAAGAGGTTTTGATACACAAACTTCTGGTACAATTGTTTCCATTTTATTGATTGGAATTTCTGCATTTTTAACAGGTCTTAATTTATTTAATAAGATAGGAAAGTTCGCAGGAGCTGGTTCTTTGATTCCTATTACTGGATTTGCTAATTCTATCGTATCTCCTGCTATGGAATATAAATCAGAAGGCTATGTTATGGGCGTTGGTGGCAAAATGTTTACTGTTGCAGGTCCTGTTTTAGTTTTTGGTATTTCAGCTTCTATTTTAGTTGGAATAATATTTTTGATTTTTAATACACAAAGTATGACTTTGGTTTAAACAAAAGTAGCACAAATAAAACTTGTGACCTTTTAGATTACTTTACATGCAATGTTTTTGTTCACTTATCAAATTTTCTTTAGCAAATTTGTGTAGAATGTGTTTTGATTGAGACAAGTTGAACAGGTCTTGATTGTCTCATTTTAATCAAATATAAATTTTGAGACAGTTAGACCTGTCCCTACTGTCTCATTAAGGAGATGATTTTTTGGAAAAGTTAGGAAAGCAAACTATAAAGTTTAATACCCCACCTACTATTTTAGATTGTGCATCTATTGTTGGTCCCAAAGAAGCACAAGGTCCTTTGGCTAAATATTTTGACCAAACTTTGGATGATGAGTTTTGGGGTGAAAAAACTTGGGAAAAGGCTGAAAGTAAAATTATAAAGGAAACTGTAAATACAGTCATTTCAAAATCTGGTGTTCCTGCAAGTAATATTGATTGTATGTTTGCAGGTGATTTGTTAAATCAATGTATTTCTTCTAGTTTTGGTTTAAGAGAATTGTCTATTCCTTTTTTTGGAGTATTTGGAGCTTGTTCTACTTTTGTAGAATCACTATCTTTAGGTTCTATCGCAGTAGAAAGTTTTGCTAATAATGTATTATGTGCTACTTCTAGCCACTTTTGTAGTGCTGAAAAGCAGTTTAGATTTCCTTTAGAATTAGGCAATCAAAGACCACCTACTAGTCAATGGACTGTTACTGGTTCAGGTGCTGCCATTTTAACTAAAAATGGTCAAGGCCCTTATGTTACTCATATTACTCCTGGAAAGATTGTAGATATGGGAATTAAAGATGCCAATAATATGGGAGCTGCTATGGCACCTGCTTTTGCAGATACATTAATTGCTCACTTTTTAGATACTGGAAGAAATCCTAGTTATTATGATGCTATTATTAGTGGTGATTTAGGTCATATTGGAAAAGAAATTGCAATTGATATTGCTAAGTCACAAGGCTATAATATTAAATCTAATTATAATGATTGTGGTGTTTTGATTTTTGATAAAAATGCACAAGATACTCATTCTGGTGGTAGTGGCTGTGCTTGTTGTGGAACTGTTTTTTCTGGTTATTTCTTTAAACAACTAAAAGAAAGAAAAATGAAAAAAATCTTGCTAATTGCAACTGGTGCTTTGATGAATTCAACAAGTTCTCAACAAGGAGAATCTATCCCTGGAATTGCTCATGCTGTAAGTATTGAAATATAACAATAATATGTTGGTATATAGAAAAAGGAGGAAGTTTATGAATGTTAATTGGGCCAATGTTTTTGATTGGATGGTTTTATTGAAATGTTTTTTAACTGGTGGAATTATATGTATTATTGGTCAAGTTTTGATTGATAAAACCAAACTTACACCTGCTAAGATATTAGTAATTTTTGTGACTGTTGGAGCTATTCTTCGGAGGTCTAGGTATTTACCAATACTTAGTTGACTTCGCAGGAGCTGGCGCTACTGTCCCTCTTACAGGATTTGGCTATAATCTTGCTAAAGGCGCAATTGAAGCTGTTAAGCAAAGTGGTTTAGTGGGGGCTTTTACTGGTGGTGTTAAAGCTGCTAGTGGTGGTATTGCTGCTGCTGTGTTCTTTGGATATTTGGCATCTTTAATCTCCAAGCCAAAAATGAAAAAACAATAAGTGTTATAACATAACAAAATTGTGTGCAATATATTCATATACTACAAATATATTGCACACAATTTTTATTTTTATGCTTTTTTTGCTATTTCAGCAATTTCTGTAAATGCTTTTGGGTCTGTTACTGCAATTTCTGCTAACATTTTTCTATTGATTGTAACATTTGCTTTTTTTAGACCTGCTATCATTTTACTATATGTTGTTCCATTCATTCTTGCTGCTGCATTTATTCTTGCTATCCATAGTTTTCTAAAGTTACTTTTTTTGTCTTTTCTTCCTACATATGCATATGCTAAAGATTTCATGACTGCTTGATTTGCATTTCTAAAACGGTAGCTTTTTGCTCCATAATATCCTTTTGCTTGTTTTAATATTTTTTTATGTCTTGCTCTTGTTGTTCTTGCTGTTTTTACTCTTGCCATTTATTTTCACCTTCCTTTTTCTATTTGTCAATTTTAGTTACCATATGGTAATAATTTTTTGATTGTTTCTACACATGTTTTATCAGCATAAGCATTTTGAACTTTTCCTGATTTCTTTTGTCTTCTTGTTTTGT
>JAAWEC010000146.1 GCA_022794095.1 Clostridia bacterium | reverse complement strand
TATTCTTCACCACCAATTTCATAAAATTCAGAAGAATCTTCTAAACGATATACATCAAAATGATAAATAGAAATATCATTTTTTTTATATTCATTAACAATTGTAAAAGTTGGACTAGAAATTTCATTATCTAAGCCAAAATAGCATAAAAGACCTTCTGTAAATTTAGTCTTACCAGAGCCTAAATCACCAGTAAGAACAATAGTATCTTTTTTTTCTAAAAATTTTGCCAAATCTTTAGCGAAATTTTTAGTATCATTTTCGCTTTTTGAAATGAATTGAAAGTGGTACATAAAAATCCTCCCAAATAAATAATTGCATATTTATAGTTTAAATAAGTAAGTACAGAATTTATTATTAATATAACTTTGAATAGCTACATTTTAACACAAAAAATAAAAAAATTCAATCAAAAGCCTTGATAAATTATCGAGCTTGTAATATAATTGTAACAAAAATGTAACAAAAAAGAAATGCATAATCGAAAGGGAAGAGAAAAATGTTTAAATTTGGTCAAGATATTGGTATAGATTTAGGAACAGCAACAGTAATAGCTTATGTAAAAGGAAAAGGAATTGTACTTAGAGAACCATCAGTTGTAGCAGTAGACAATAATAATGGAGAAGTACTAGCAGTAGGGCAAGAAGCAAGAAGAATGCTTCGGTAGAACACCAGGAAATATTGTAGCAACAAGACCTTTAAGAGATGGTGTAATATCTGACTATACAGTAACCGAAAAAATGCTTAAACATTTTATTAGTAAAATATGTGGAAAATTTCTTTTTGCTCCTAGAATTATGATATGTATTCCATCACAAGTAACAGAAGTAGAGAAAAAAGCAGTAATTGATGCAGCATCACAAGCAGGAGCAAGAAAAGTATATTTAATCGAAGAACCAATTGCAGCAGCAATAGGAGCAGGAATAGATATTTCTAAACCATGTGGGAACATGGTAGTTGATATTGGTGGTGGAACAACAGACATAGCAGTTATTTCTTTAGGTGGTTCAGTAGTAAGTACATCACTAAAAATTGCAGGAGATAAATTTGATGAAGCAATCGTAAAATACATTAAAAAGAGATATAATATAATGATAGGAGAAAGAACAGCAGAAGACTTAAAAGTAAACATTGGTTGTGTGTTTCCTAAAATACAAGACACAGAAATGAATATTAGAGGAAGAGACCTAATAACAGGGCTTCCAAAAACAATTAATATTCATTCAAGTGAAATGTTACAAGCATTGATAGAACCAGCAATGATGATAGTAGACAGCGTTCATTCAGTATTAGAAAGAACCCCACCAGAACTTGCAGCAGACATCAGTGACAAAGGAATTTACATGACAGGTGGAGGGTGCTTAGTAGATGGCTTAGACAAATTATTACAAGAAAAATTAGGTATCAATGTTATGATAGCACAAGACACAGTATCTTGTGTAGCATTAGGAACAGGTAAAGCATTAGATAACCTAGATGCCTTAGAAGGAAAAGCAAGAAAATAGATAAAATATAATAAAGACACTTCGCTTAAATATGGAGTGTCTTTAGAAGTATAAGATAGCAAAGAAATAAAAATAGTTATAATTTTCAAATAATAAAATTCATTATTTATAGCTAAAGAAAGGAAATAGTAAAAATGAAAAAAGTAGCTTTTATTACACTAGGTTGTAAAGTAAATCAATACGAAACAAATGCTATGACACAACAATTTTTGCAAAAAGAATATGAAATAATAGAACCAACTGAAAAAGCAGATATTTATATTATAAACACATGCACAGTTACAAACATGTCTGATAGAAAATCAAGGCAAATGTTAAGAAGAGCAAAAGAAAAAAACAAACAAGCAATAGTAGTAGCTTGTGGATGTTATGTGCAAGTAGCAAAAGAAGAAGTAGAAAAAATAGAAGAAATAGATTTAATTATTGGAAACAATGAAAAAAAAGAAATTGTAGATATAATAGAAAAATATATAAAAGAACACAAAAAGAATGAAAAAATAGAAGATGTAATGACACAAAAACAATATGTTGAATTAGGTGAAATTACATACACAGACAAAACAAGAGCAGTAATAAAAGTACAAGATGGTTGTGACAGATTTTGTTCTTATTGCATAATTCCATATGCTAGAGGTAGAGTAAGAAGTAGAAATCCAAAAATAGTTATAGAAGAAATAGAAAAAATAGCAAAACAAGGAATACAAGAAGTTGTAATTACAGGAATTCATATAGCTTCATATGGAAAGGATTTTAAAGAAAATTACAGATTAATAGATTTATTAGAACAAATAAACAAAATAGATGGAATTAAAAGAATTAGATTAGGTTCAATAGAACCACTTTTGATTACAGAGGAATTTTTAACAAGACTATCTAAATTAGAAAAAATATGTCATCAGTTTCATTTATCTTTGCAAAGTGGATGTAATGAAACTTTAGAAAGAATGAATAGAAGATACACAATAGAGCAATTTAAAGAAATAGTACAAAACTTAAGAAAAACCTATGAAGATGTCATTTTAACAACAGACATTATTGTTGGGTTTCCACAAGAAAGTGACCAAGAATTTGAAAAAACATATCAATTTTTAAAAGAAATAAAATTCTACAAAATGCACATCTTCAAATATTCTCCAAGACATGGAACAAAAGCAGCACAAATGAAAAGGCAAATCAATAGTGAAACAAAAGACAAAAGAAGTCAAAAATTAATAAAACTATCAAATAAAAATCAAAAAGAATATCATGAAAAATATATAGGAAAAGAAGTAGAAGTATTATTTGAGGAAGAAAAAAATGGATATTATCAGGGACATACTAAAAATTATATACTTTCAATAATAAAAAGTGATGAAAACCTAGAAAATAAAATGCTAAAGGCAAAATGTATAAAAGCAGAAAATGACCATATATTACTAGAAATGTCAAAATGTAACAAAAACGTAACAAATGCGTAATGCATATGTAACGAACATTTAATATAAAAATCCCCAAAAACACTTGCTAAATCTAAAATAATATAGTATAAATAAAACAGTAAATCATATAAAAACTACGAAGGAGGAAATAAAAATGGCAGATTTAGGAGATGTAAACCAAGTATCAGGTGTTTTTGGAGGTGTTGAATTAGGTGGGATAAACAGCGACGAAGTTCAAAATCAAGAAGAATTCCTAGAAAATGCAGGAACAATTAGACAATCAGGAAACAACCTACCAACAAAAACAGGATTTTGGAATAAATTTAAAGCATTTTGGTTACAAGATATAGATTGGAACAGAGAAATAAAAGTTGAATTAACACCATATCAACAAAAAGTAGAAGACGAAATAAACGAATTCTTACACCAAGAAATAACATGGGAAAAAGTACATGACTTCTTATTCCAAGAAATTTCATTTGGGAAATAATGTCGTGTTGGGGACGTTTCTTTTGGGACATTTTTATGTAAACACCAACGATTTAAATTTAATATTATAATTTTTTACTGAAGTATTTTAGCTTAAGAGTTAATAACGAGTAATTGTAAATTTTTAGTAAATTATAAAAAAAGTATAGCTAATTAAAAAAAAATATGCTATACTTTTTTGTGTTATGGGGGAGAGTATAATTTATATGGGGCAAAAAGAAAAAAGAGAGGTGATAAAATGCCCCGAACATCAAGGCAAAAAAGTGCAACAAAAGTATATCATGTGATATTAAGAGGAAATGCAAAACAAGATATATTTTTGGACAATCAAGATTTCAGCAAATTTATAAAAGAAATTTGCAATACAAAAGAAAAATATCAATATGAATTATATGTATATTGCTTAATGACAAATCATGTACATCTGATTTTATATGATAAAAATGATAATCTTTCAAAAGCATTGCAAAGCTTGACAGTAAGTTACTCTTCTTATTGGAATAAAAAATATGAAAGAGTAGGTCATTTATTCCAAAATCGTTTTTTAAGTAAAAATGTTGAAACAGCAGAGTATTTAAAAAATGTGTGTCGTTATATACACCAAAATCCTGAAAAAGCAGGAATTACAAAAATGGAGAATTATCATTGGAGTAGTTATCAAGAGTATATAAATGAAGCGAAAATAATAGATAAAAAGCAAATATTGTTACTTTTTCAAAATGACGAAACAGAAGCAATAAAAGATTTTAAAAACTTTCATTTAGCTAATATAGAAAAAGAAGATATGCAAGATTTTATGGAGTATGAAATGACACCGAAATTAAATGATGAACAAGCTACTTTATATATTAAGAAAATATTAGGTATAGAAAATTTGCAAGAGATAGCGAATTATGACAGAATAAAGAGGAACAATCTTTTAAAAAAATTAAAAGATGTACCAGGAATATCAAAAGTACAAATTGGACGATTAACAGGACTAAGTGCAAAAATTGTACAAAGAATAACAGAATAAAAGGAGGAAAAGGAGTTTCTCGAATGAATTTGATAGTGCGATTTACATAAAAATGTCTTAAGAGAAACGTCCCCAACACGACATGGCGAAAAGTAAAACAATATTTGTTTGTAATGAATGTGGGAATGAATCGGCTAAATGGCTTGGAAAATGCCCAGCTTGTGGAAGTTGGAATAGTTTTTTTGAGCAAAAGGTTGTTGATAGCAAAAATAATAGTGGCTTAAAACAAAAGGAGTTAAAAAATAATGTACCACAAAAATTAAGTTTATATGAGGCAAAAGAAACTATAAGGACTAAAACAGGTTTTGGAGAATTAGATACAGTTTTACGGTGGAGGATTGGTTAAAGGTTCTTTGGTTTTGCTTGGTGGTGAGCCAGGAATAGGTAAGTCTACTTTAATTCTTCAAATTTGCGATAAAGTAAATGGAGAGGGTAAAGTTTTGTATGTTTCTGGAGAAGAGTCGGCAGAGCAAATTAAGATGAGAGCAGATCGTTTGTCTATTAATAATGAAGATATTATGTTTTTGGGAGAGACAGATATTGATGTAGTTAATCAAGCAATTATAGATATAAATCCAAAACTTGTAATTATTGATTCAATTCAAACTATGTATTCAGAAGAATTGTCTGCTGCTGCTGGAAGTGTTAGCCAAGTAAGGGAAATTACATCACAAGTAATGAGAGTTTGCAAATCAAGGGCTATTACAACTATAATTATTGGTCATGTTACTAAAGAAGGAAATATAGCAGGTCCAAGAGTTTTAGAACACATGGTAGATACGGTTTTATATTTAGAAGGAGAAAGGTATTTCTCTTATCGTATTTTAAGAGGGGTAAAAAACAGGTTTGGTTCAACAAATGAAATTGGAATGTTTGAAATGAGAGAAGAGGGAATGTGTGAAATTACAAACCCGTCTGATATACTAATTTCAGAACGTGAAGATAACCCATCTCGGGTCTTGTATTGTTTCTAGCATGGAGGGGACAAGACCTATTTTAGTAGAACTACAAGCATTAACTTCACAAACAATATATGGTTATCCTAAGAGAACAGCAAATGGAGTAGATTTTAATAGAATGGCTTTATTAATAGCTGTTTTAGAAAAAAAGGCAGGACTTATGCTGAGTTCGCAAGATGTTTACCTAAATGTAGCAGGTGGACTTAAAATAAATGAACCATCAATTGACTTAGGAATTATAATGGCAACAGCTTCTAGTTTTAAAAATAGACCAATTTCAAAAGATATGGTAATTATTGGTGAAGTAGGCTTAACAGGTGAGGTTAGAAGAATTAATTTAATTGAAAAAAGACTAAAAGAAGCAGAACGTTTAGGATTTAAAAGTTGTATTATTCCAGAAAGTAACAAAAAAGACTTGAAAGATAATTATAAATTAGATATAATATATGTCAAGAATGTAAATGAAGCAATAAAAAAAGCACTAGGAAGCTGAAAATAAAAAAGAAAGAATTAGATAAAAAGTGCTTTTATTAGAAAGGAAGAGGCAGTTTGAGGAAAGGAAAAGAAGACAATATTACAGAAATTCTAAAATTGATTGCTCCAGGAACACCAATTAGAGATGGGCTAGAAAATATATTAAGAGCAAAAACAGGTGCATTATTATTAATTACAGACAATAACCAAGTACTAAAAGAAGTTGTAGATGGTGGATTTACCATTAATGAAGATTACACATCAGCCAAACTATATGAATTAGCTAAAATGGATGGTGCAATAATTTTAAGTGGAGATTTGAAAAAGATCTTATATGCAAATGCCCAATTAATACCAGCACGAGAAATTTTAACATTAGAAACACGGAACAAGGCATAGAACGGCTGAAAGAACAGCAAAGCAAACAGGAGAATTAGTAATTAGTATATCACAAAGAAGAAGCATAATAACAGTATTTAAGGGAAATGACAGATATATACTAGAAGATACAGATGCAGTACTAAACAAGGCAAACCAAGCAATCCAAACATTAGAAAAATACAAAAAAGTATTTGACAACAAATTAAGCTTATTAAATGAATATGAATTTAATGACATCGTAACATTAGAAAATGTAATAGTTGCTATTCAAAGGGCAGAAATGGTAATGAGAATTGTAGAAGAAATACAAAGGCAAATTTATGAACTAGGAAATGATGGAAGATTAGTTAGAATGCAATTAGAAGAATTAATAGGTGGATTAGAAAAAGAAGAATTACTCATAATCAAAGACTATATGGTACCAACTAAGAAAAAGCAAATGCCAGAAAAAATATTAGAAAAACTAGAAGTTTTAGAATATGAAGAATTATCAAACGAAAGTGTAATAGCAAAATTATTAGGATATGAAAACTTTGATAATTATGACGAAGTAGGGGTATACACAAAAGGTTATCGTATCTTAAACAAAATACCTAGAATGCCATCTAATATTGTAGAAAACTTAATTAGTTCATTCAAATCTTTCCAACACATTTTAGCAGCAGACATAGAAAGTTTAGATGACGTAGAAGGAATAGGAGAAGTAAGAGCAACATCAATTAAACAATCTTTAAAAAGAATGCAAGATCAATTTATGTTCTAAAAGGAAAGTTATTTTAGCTTTCCAAACATAAAACACATTTTACTCAAATTTGCTAAAGCAAATTTGGTAGGCGAACAAGACAGAGTGCATGTAAAGAAATCTAAAAAGGTCAAAATTTTTAATCATGCCTCTTTTGTTATAAAAATTAAATAAAAAGAGAAAAGGAGAAAAGAAAAATGAAAACAAAAAATATAATATGGATAATTGCCTTAATTTTGGTAATAATATTAGTAGCAATGTTAGGATATGGATATTATCAAAAAGCTACAAAGGAGATAAAAAATCCAGTAGCAACAATGGAAGTTGAAAATTTTGGAACTATAAAAATGGAGTTATACCCAGAAATTGCACCAGAAACTATAGCAAACTTTGTAACACTTGCTAATCGTGGGTTTTATGATGGTTTAACATTCCACAGAATTGTAAAAGATTTTATGATACAAGGTGGAGATAAAGAAGGAACAGGACAAGGTTCTGCTAAAATATCTGATTTAAAAGATGGTGGAGAAGATAAAGCATATACAATAAAAGGTGAATTTATAGATAATGGAGTAGAAAATAACAAATTAAAATTTGAAGAAGGAGTTCTTGGTATGGCAAGAAGTGATTATACCATGTATTCCTCAAGTTTAGCAGAAGAATCTTATAATTCTGGTAGTTCTCAATTCTTTATAATGACAAAAGCAAATACTTCATTAAATGGACATTATACAGCTTTTGGAAAGGTAATAGAAGGATTAGATATTGTACATAAAATAGAAGAAGTAGAAGTAAAAGCACCAGAAGGTTCAGAAGAAAATGCAAATGCAGAAATTAGTACACCAGTTAATCCACCTAAAATAACATCTATAAAAGTAGAAACTTATGGAGAAGAATATGGATTACCAAAAACATTAGAACCTTTTGATTATATGAGCTGGATGTATAAACAATATGGTATACAATAGAATTTATAGACAGACTAAAAAGTATATATATTGAAATATAATAACTTTTTAGTGTAATTTTAAAAAAATGGTTGACAAATGGGGTAAAGATAGGTTAAAATATTAAATGTGTCCATGAAGAGGTGCACGTAAACAATGGTGGATGTAGCGTAGTTGGTTAACGCGCCAGTTTGTGGCACTGGAGACCGTGGGTTCGAGTCCCATCTTCCACCCCATAAATATATTGGGCTGTAGCCAAGCGGTAAGGCACCAGACTTTG
>JAAWEC010000145.1 GCA_022794095.1 Clostridia bacterium | reverse complement strand
TCTTTTCTTCTTTTTTTGCTTATTGGAACTGGTATTATTGTATCATAAGATTTTAAAATTGAAAAGAATTTTTTATTTTTTAACAAAAAATTTACAATTGTTTTATAGAAATAAGATTTTTCATTAAATTTGTAATCTATAATAGCTTTTCTTATTATTCCCTGATATTCAAAAATATATAAATGTTGCTGAAAGTAATAATTTGTATTAGTATTTTGTACAATTTCAAATTTTGCATTTTTTTCTAATTGTTTTTGACACTTTATACATAAAAAATTAGAATCAATTTTTCCACATATCCCACAACTTGGTGGGTAAATAAGATTTAATATTTGTTCTAAAATTTCGATTTCTCCTTTCTGAGACAATGGGGACAGGTCTCATTTGTCTCATTTTTGTTTAGTAATTACTCTATAAAATGTAGCTCTACTTATATTTAAGATTTTAGCAATTTCAGTTTTTGTGTATTTACACTCCTTAGAATTCAAATAAGCAATTAATTTATCAATTAATATTTTATTTTTTCCTATTTCTGAAATTTCAATTCCTTCTTGAGATAAAAAGTTTTCAAATAATTCTTTTATATTAATGCTTTCTTTTTCAAGGTTTAAATCTTCATACTCTATTTTTTGGAATTTTTCGATATAATTTTTTGAAGAACTAAAAATGAATTGTAAAATTTTCTCATTTATAAAACCTGTTTGATTTAAATAATCATTATACGAAGAATATTCATATTTTGCTTCATCATTTACTATACATGCTTTTACAGGATTCATATGAATATATTTAATGCACTTATACATTTGCTCTCTTGTCATAATAGGAACTGACTTAAATCTATTTCGATATACATACCCAACTCTATTTTTTCTTCTATTATAATCCATTGCATAAATTGAATTAACTTGCTTCATAAAATTACTAATATTTTGAGTTTCTTCAGTATGCATTAAAAAATGTGAATGATTGTCCATGATACAATAAGCTATTATATTTACTTTGTATTTCAAATAATATTTTTCTAATAGTTTCAAATATTTTGTTTTATCTTCTTTTGTTTGAAATATATTTTCCTTATTAATTCCTTGCACCATATGATGGCATAATATATTTCCTAATAAATTTCTGCTTATTCTTGGCAATTTACCACCTCCAATTTTAATTTTTTAAAATATTTTCTAAATTATATACAATATATTGTATCCTGTATTATATAACAAATATATAGTTTTTTCAAATTTTTTCGTCGCGTTTTTTAACAAAATCCGACAAAAAGAACAATAGTGGGCTGATTGATATTCTCTAATTTTTATATGTAATGTTCAGCCCACGTTTAATTGTTCGCCTGCCAAATTTGCTTTGCAAATTTGTGTAGAATATATTTTACCTATACATGAGACAAATGAGACCTGTCCCTACTGTCTCATTTTGTATTCTAATCCTGTATTTCTTTTCTTTATATCCACATTTTGTACCATAAAATCCACTACTCTTTCCATTCCCACAATAACTATCAATTTTTTAGCCCTTGTAATTCCCGTATATAGTAGATTTCTAGTAATTAACATTGGTGCTGCTGGTGGTATGACCATTATAACTACATCAAATTCACTTCCGTTGTGACTTATGTATTGTAATTGCATAACTGTGCTCGATTTGGTCTAATTCTGAAAATTGATACCAAGCTACTTTTTCATCATCGAATTGTATTTCTACTTGTTTTTCCAATTCATTTATTTTTGTAATTGTTCCAATTTCTCCATTAAATACTCCACTACCCATCTCTTTTTTGCCTATAACTTCTTTTTCCCAATAAATATCATAATTGTTTTTTATTTGCATCACCCTATCACCAACTCTGTAAATAGCTCCCATGCTTGCTCTTTCTGGCAAATTCCCTAAATTAGGATTTAATTTTTCTTGTAATGCTTTGTTTAATTCTTTGGTTCCTAACATTCCTTTTTTTGTTGGTGATAATACTTGTATGTTTTGGAAAAAGTCATAATCTCCATAATTTTGCAATCTCCCTGTACAAAGAGATATTACCTCTGCAAGCATTTTTTCTTGATGAATTTCCTTAATAAAAAAGAAGTCATCTTCCATTTCTTCTGAAAATTCTTCATCATCTTTTTTTAAAAATCTCTCTCCTTGATTTACTCTATGTGCATTTAATACAATTTTGCTTTTAGCAGCTTGTCTAAAAATCTTGTCCAAATGAATAGTATCAATTTTCTCCGAATGGATTAAATCTTTTAAAACACTACCTGGTCCAACTGATGCTAGTTGGTCTTCATCTCCTACCAATATCAATTTTGTTCCTCGATAAATGCATTTTAATAAATAATTCATCAAAAACATATCCACCATTGACATTTCATCTACTATAATTAAATCTCCATCAATGGGTGCACCCTCATAATCTGAAATATTTTTGTACAGGCTGTCTTCATTGATTTTACCAATTTCTAGTAGTCTATGTAATGTAGATGCTTCCTTACCCGTAGTTTCTGTCATTCTTTTTGCTGCTCTACCTGTTGGTGCACAAAGAACTACCTTTTTTCCTTTTTCTTCATAAATATCAATAATTGTTTTTATAATTGTAGTTTTCCCAGTTCCTGGCCCGTCCAGTAATAATTGTTACATTATTTTCATTTACTAATTTTACAGCCTCTTTTTGTTTTTCTGATAATTCTATATTTGAATTATTTTCTACCTTTTTTAATTCTTGTTCTATATTTGATACTTTCTTCACATTTTGGGCTTTTTGCAATCTGTCAATTCTAATTGCAATTTCTGCTTCTGTATTATAAAAACTACTTAAATACACATAAAATTCATCATCTCGTGGTTCTATTACAATTTCATCTTTGGCTTTTAAATTGATAATTCCATCTTCTATATTTTCACTTGATACATCTAGCAAATTTATAACAAATTCAAATAAATTACTTTTTAAAACACAACTATGACCATTATAAGTACTTCTAATCAATCCATATTTTATGCCACTTTCCACTCTTTTTTCACTATCATAACTCAGCCCCAAATCTAATGCCATTTTATCAATCTGCTTAAAATCCACACCTCTTGTTAAGTCTATCAAAATATATGGATTAGATTCAATTTCTTCAATTGCATTAGTTCCAAACAAATCAAAAACCTTTTTAGCATATTCAGCACCAATTCCAAATCTCTCTAAAAAACCAACAATTTGCCAAACTTCCCAGTTCTGCACAAAATCCTCTGCCATCTCTTGTGCCTTACTCTCTGAAATTCCCTTTATTTGAGCTAATCTTTTAGGCTCATACTTAAAAACATGAACCGTATCATCACCAAACTTCTTAACAATCCTTTTAGCTAAAGCAGGTCCAATCCCCTTAATATTTCCATTTGCCAAATATCTTTCCAAAGCTTCTGTTGTCCTAGGCATCAACTTTTCAAAAGTATCGACCTTAAATTGTCTGCCATACTCTTTATGTTCAACAAACTTACCAATTACTTTTAAAGTATCTCCACTATTAACAAAAGGCAAATATCCTACTACAACTGTATCCTCTTCCTCTGTCTCAAACTCTGCTATTGTGTAGCTATTTACCTCATTTTTGTAAATAATATCTTGTATTTCTCCTGTAAGCTCCATCTATTTCTCCTTTTTCTATTCGTACAACTAGTTTATCACAAAGGAAACACATTTTCAACCCCTTTTTTGGGCATAATTGGGACAGGCACTGAGTTGCCCTTTTTGCACTTTGGGCATATCTGGGACAGGCACTGAGTTGCCCTTTTTGCTATTTGGGCATATCTGGGACAGGCACTGAGTTGCCCTTTTTGCTATTTGGGCATATCTGGGACAGGCACTGAGTTGCCC